>NZ_BAFB01000062.1 GCF_000248075.1 Gordonia otitidis NBRC 100426
CCATCAACCTGCCGCGAACCACGTACGCTCAGATCAAACTTGGCCGCGAAGTGTCGGTGCAAGAAGCACAGCCCGGCGACCTCGTGTTCTCAAATTTCAGTAGCCCCGGCACACCTGAGCATGTGCAAATGTATCTCGGCGACGGCAAAGTGGTCGAAGCCCAGCAGGAAGGTGTCCCAGTGTTGGTCAGTCCACTCCCGAAGGGCAACTACACGATCAAACATGTCACGAAGGAAGACACCTCGTCGACCCCGGACTGACTGGCGGAAGCGACGGTGGACTGCCGAACATGCTGCCGCGCATAGAAAAATCTGGCAGCTACATTCGGCGTATGAAACAGCTAGTCACACATGAGCGTGGCCGAGCAGTCGCAGCAACTGTGGCAGCGGTCGTCGTTGCTGTCGCTGTCGCCGCGTGTGGCAGTGGCGCAACCACCGACGATGGTCAGAGCACGCCGACGTCGACGCCCACAGTGACAACTGTGACACGACCGCAGTTGCCGACCGCCAACGGTGTCGACCGCAGCAGCGGCACCTCGGTCATGCTGGCAATGTGCCAAATCGTGTTCAGCCGCGACACGCAGACCGAAGACTCGTACTCGTCGTCCTATCAGCGGGCCGCGGATTTGATGACACCGCAACTGCGGGCGCAGCTCGTCCAGCCGTCAAAGAATGTCCGCCCATTCCCACAGTGGGTGCAGTGGCAGCAAAGCAAAGCATGGGTGCAGGGTAAATGCGTGATCGCCGCCGACGAGCATCCTGCCGACACTGCGTCGAGGCAGTCGCGGGTACTCGCGGTCACCGCACAGCCCTACGACGCGACCGGCGAGGCGCTCGACGAATCCGAAGCTGCGGTATGGGCGACCGCCACCAAGCAAGGCGACCGGTGGGCGGTGTCGCGATTCGACGTCACCTTGGACGATTCGCCGTGATGACGCACCACAACCCGATGCCTCGATACCCTCACCGACACAACCACCCCTCTGAGGAGAAGTCATGACAGCGATCGTGCGCAGCGACCCGGTGTCGCGGGCGGGCGCCGGAGTGCGTGCCGTCGGCCGCAACGATCGGCGCAGCAACCGAGACCGGCTCACCATCTACGGCATCATCACCGCCGCCGCCATCGCGTGGATGGTTGCTGTCGCAGAATGGGTGTGGGGTGAGCCATGGGATGGGCTCACAATCGGGGTGCTCGCGGCGGTAGCGGCATCAGCTGCAACGTTCGTGTTCGCCATGCGCGGCACCGTCGCCGCCATCCTCATCGCCGGCCTAGCTGCAGCGGTCACCGTGTGGGCCGGATGGTCGACGCTGCACTGGCTGGTAGTGCTGTGCGGTGCGGTGATCCCGATGATTGCGGTGCTCGGCGTGTACACGGCGCGCCGTGAACGGCTCACTCGGATGAGCGCCGCTGCGGTAGTAGCTGCCCTCACTCCGCTGGTGTACGGGGTTGCTGGCGGTGTGCTCGGTCCGTGGGTGATCGTCGTTGACGCAGCGATTACCGGCGCGGCGGTGGTGTGGCAGATCGATTTACCGCGCCGCGCCGTTGTCCGCGCAGCGTCGAAGCGGTCACACATCCCGCTGATGGCGTCTGGTCCCTTCTCTGCGAGTCGACTGTTTGTGTCGGGGCCGTCCGGGGTGGACGCGCACATGATCGCGCAACGTTCGGAGGCGGCGGTGATGACGGCGGAACTGTTGACTCAGCTGCCGCCGTCATGGTTTGTGTTCCATTCCCGCCTCACCCAGTCCGGTGAAAGCGTCGACCACATCGTGGTCGGCCCGGCCGGTGTGATTGTGCTCCGATCGGAGATCGTCGAAGCCACATTGCTGCAGGCGCCCGCATCGGTGAACGAGCAGTCGACGAGCATGCACGTCGACATGGATGGTGAACGCCTCGACGACCAGTGGGCTACCGCCCTGTGCTGGGCTGCTGTCGACATCGACACCGCCCTGATGACGCCGGGCGGAATGCGTGTCACCACACCCATCTATGTGCTGCACAATGCGCACGTCGAAGATGGGGTGGTGTCGCAGACGGTGACCGTCAAGGGACGTCCAGACAATGTCGACTATGTGGCCGCTGCCCACCTTGTCGACACGATCCTTCAACTGCCGACGCGGCGGGTCGTCGACCCGGAGGATCCGCAATTCGTGGAAGATCTCGCAGTCATCGTCGACTACCTGTTCCCTCCGGAACGGTAGCCGCGGCGTGGGTTACGTGGTCGCCCAGTGCTCGTCGCCGGCGGGGTCGGTGGTGTTGATGGCCGCGACCGGCGTAGCTGTCACCATGGCCACGAGGTGCTTGCACGCCTTCCACGTGATGATGGCAGCCATAACAGCCACCGGGAACAGGTAGGCGCGCTCATTGCCGTCCGCCCGAAAAGCCATGTACAGCAGAAACGTTGGCACAACAGACAGTGCGGCGAGAAGCCATGCGCGTCGAAGTCCACCACGCATCGCGGGTGCGGCGAGGAGCAACGTCATGACGGCGCCGACGACCAGGATCGTCATATGCATTACGTTCTCCTTCCACTGGGTGAACACGCAGGTCGCGCGCCCTGTCAATCCACTATGCCCCGCACATGTCGGTGCCGTCTAGTTCAATAGACGGCGGGTTGCGCACTTTCGGCAGCATCCTTCATCGCTTGTTGCCTATCTGCTCGGCGATATACGACAGCAGCGTGAGGTCAAACATCGATTCGGTGTCCTTGTAGTCGCCGACGACACTGTCGGCGAGCTGGTCGCTACGCTGCTCGGACTGTTCGAGACGTCGTGCACCGGCCCGCATCTGACGCCACTGCGCACCAACCTGAGTGCGGCGCTTAGCGCGTCGGCTGGCTTGGCGGCGAAGCGACGCCCCCCGCGTGGTGGGCCGACCGCGTTGCGATGCGCGACCACGTTCAGCATCTCCACCGGAATCGTCGTCGCTGTCGACGTCATCACTGTCGCTGTCGCTGGCCGTGGGGCGGGCGTCGTCACCTTCGCGCCACGCTGTGTCGTCGGTACGGATGGTGTCGTCGCCGAACGGGGCGATGCTCGCGTCGTCAACTGCCTCACGTACCGGCACGATCCCGTCGACGATGTCTTGCGTCTCGGCGAGGACGTCGCGGTACTTGCGAGGCGCGACAGGAGTGTCGAAGCTGCCGTCACAGCTGATTGTGTCGCGCAACTCGCGTTGCTGGTCGGCTGTCATCGACACCCATCCGTCGGCGCGGCCACTGTCGGTGATGGCGCGTAGTTCGGCGGCGGCCAGGGCGGCGCGCTGCGCTGCATGTAAATGCTCCTGCTGCCAATGCTGCCATTCGGTCGGGGAGGTGGCTGACATGTCCATGCGGATGCGGGCGTGCGCCATGTCGAAGCGGGCGTCGCCGAGTTGTTGATGTGCTGCACGGGCAGCGGACAGTGCAGGTTTGGGAGGCATGAGTGCGGCCTGCTCGCGGCGGTATCGACTCATCAGTCGGCCTTCGGCGATGGTGGCGGCCAGCGCTCGCACGTCGGGGTCGTCGGGGTTGGTGTCGATCATGCGCGCGAGGGCACGCTCGGACTCCTTCTGGTATTGGCGGGTGCTGTACAGGTCGGAGCGTCGGCTGGCGATCTCGCGTGCAACCTCACGAGCTTTCCCTTCAAGTTCTGCGCGTCGGGGGCTTGTGTCGGGCGCATTGTCTCGGCGTTCCAGGATTCGGGCGAGGTGGGATTCGGCGGCGGTGAGGGCTTTTGTTTGGCACGACGGGCAGCGTGGCCCCGGTTTCGCTCGGCACATGGCCGACATTGTCGCGCACCGATTTCAGCGGTCCGCGTTTGTCACCGTAACGTGCGTGACCTGCACGTCTAGAGGGACTCCGAACGGGATTTGGTATTTCAAATCTGTGAACGGGCTTGACCGTTGTCCGGTCCCTGCTAACATCCTTTCTTAGCGCCGCCTCAGTGGGCGGGAACCCTCCTGGAGTCTGTCGCCTCGACCCAGTCGCTGTTTGCTGAATAACGCTGTAGCTCGCCCGCATCGGGTGTGAGCTCGCCATTCGCATAGCGCCAGGAGGGGAATTGTTTCTACACGCTGTTTCCACGGATCGGACACCGCACGTCGCGCGGTCGATCACCCACAGACCAACGGCCTCGGGCAGCCGCATGCCCGTCGGTCGGGGGAGGGCCAGGCTGATGTCTGGTCTATGCAGTAGTACATCGAAGCCCATCTCACGCCGGCGTGGTGGGCGGGCTCCGGCCCGCTCACCATGGCGGGATGGGCAGTGGATGTACTGAGCCTGCTCGGCGTCTTTCCCCACAAATACGTATGGCCCGGAAACGTACTGTTCCGGGCCACACTTATCGAAGCCAAAACATCTCACTATCGAATGCCACACAAACGGGGCAGTGAGTGTGAAGGTTTGCACCCCGCCGAAGCGGGGACTCGTGAGCGTCTGAACCGCTACCCAGCGAACCGGGGGGCAAGCCTCCCACGAGCTTCACCAGTGATCGTACGGGAAGGATCTGAGAAAAGACACAACATGTGTTGATGTCGGCGCACACCTCTCACTCGTTCTCAGGGGTGAGCCATTGCACGCCGAACGTACGCGCGACCGCCGACCACATGCCGATGCTCGCCCCACCGGAAGCGATCGCCGCCTGAGCGTTCTGCACCATGACCGTCGCTGCGCGCTCCTCCACCGTGTCACGCGAGAACAGCAGGAAGAACGGCGCCTGCTCATGGAACCGGTGAATCCTGCCGATAGTTTGCGCGGCCTCAATGCCCGACCAGCTCGGCATATGCCAGATACCGATCCGGCGCGCCGACGTCGCGCGGGTACCGTCTGCGAACTCCTCGTTGGCCTGCAGGCTGATCGCTGATGTTTTACTCAACACGCACACAGGTTTGTGTCCACGCTGAAACGCCATCCGCTCTTCGCGCAGCGGGTGATCACCGAACAGTCGTGCACAAGCCACGCCAGCCGCTTCAATAGCGTCAGCGATTGGTTCGCCTGCTGCGCTGACGAAACTGACCGCGATCACTACCTGCCGACCTTTCGCCGCCTGCGACAACGCCAGGTCCACTGTCGCCTGGACACGCAAAAATGCTGCCTTCTGCCGGAACCGGACGAGCGCGGCCCGACCGCCGTCGCCGTCGTTACCACTGCGCGCAATGTCGTTGGCACGCCGAAACTCTGACCAGGCTAGGGCGTAGTCGCGGCGTTGCTGCGCGGTGAGGTCGACACCGATCGCTTTCACGACAGGCGGACCCCACGGCGCCGGCTGATACACCATCGCCGGCGGCGACGACCCCAGCAGCCACTGCTGCACGATTTCGGTGGCGTGCTGCTGCAACCGCGGCTCGGCGCGGGCTGCAGCATTCCATCGGTAGTCGCCGGGGGTGAAGGGATTTGGTTCGAGTGGAAGCCCTTCGGCGATGAGCCGCGCGCCCACATCACTCCAGCCGCTTAGCGGTTCGTTGCGCACGGCAGCCAATAGTGGTGCGAGCATGAGGTATTCGGCCGGGTTGTGCCCAAGGGTGGCGGTGATTGTCAGCAACGCTGGCCGCGACTTTCGCCGGAATCGGCAAATCTGCCGCAGTTGCTGGGTGCGCCGCGTCGGATGGCGGAATGCCTGCACCTCATCGATGATGCATAAATCAAAGTCGATCAGCGGTTTCCCACCGACACCGACGAGTTTCCCGAGACTGTCGGGAGATACGATCGTCCACCTCATTCCACCATCACCGACCGCCGCCAACCATTCCCGCCAGGACGGAATGGTCAGCGCCGTCGGCCGGTCTACGACAATCAGGATCTCGGCTCCCGGCCGGTCGTGAAGATATTGGCGCACAGCAAGAATGGCCGCGCACGTCTTCCCCGTTCCCGGGGCAGCGCTCAAATGTGCTGCGGAGTAGCTGCGGAGTGCGGCCACCGCATGCTCGGCCATCGCGACCTGCTCCGCGCGGGGCGTTTTCGGCTCCGCGACCGCTGCCGGGCCCGGGGTCGGATTAAGTGAGTCCTCAATCCTCCGCAACAGCGTGTACGGCTGCGACCGGTAGGGGACAAGCGCATCGGGCAGTGCTGCTCCGATGAACGCGTGGCAGCGGTTGCCCGGATACCAGCGGACTGCGGGATAACTCATCCGAAAAGGCAAGTCGAGCACCCATACTCGCTGACCCGGAGGTGGTGTGGACAGTGCGGCGGGAGCGGCTGCTGCTGTTGGGCGTGCGGCCGGTTTCTTTCGTCGGCGCCGACGTTTCGTGGTCGCCACGACTCACTGCATGCTGGGTGCGGTGTCGACCTTCAAATTCATGAATGTGTTGAGGCGGCGGCTCAGTTCGAGTAGTTCGGC
Source organism: Gordonia otitidis NBRC 100426 (assembly GCF_000248075.1). Taxonomy (GTDB): domain Bacteria; phylum Actinomycetota; class Actinomycetes; order Mycobacteriales; family Mycobacteriaceae; genus Gordonia; species Gordonia otitidis. The sequence continues at coordinate 6,312 of NZ_BAFB01000062.1, forward strand.
ACCCAACGCGTCGGGGGTGTCGGTGTCGACGGCGGCGAACACGTCGGCGAGTTTGTCCAGTGCAAGGGGCTGCCCGGCCATCATCGCCCGCTGGTTGGGCTTCTCGATCGCCGTGCCGAGGTGGAAAGGCTGGTCGTGCCCGTCGACGAAGGTACGAAGCGTCGACCAGCTGGCCGTCGATGAGCCGTCACCGGCCCGCCACCGGCCCGGCGTTGCGTGGGCGATCACCACGTCCCGTAGCTGCTGGGCGACAGTGTGGATGAAGGTCACGTCATCAGCTGCCATCATGGCGCAGCTCCGATCTGTGGTAGGTGTCCGTTCGCTTGTTGATCGTAGGAACGCAGTTTCAGCCCCGACGCTGCATGCGTCCGCGGCCCGCGAGTTCGCGGCGGTCTCCGGCGGTGCTCAGAGCAGCATTCCTGCTGGTGCCTCACGCACGAAGCTCAGATCGCGCGGCTTGAGTAGCCGACCAGGGTTGAGGGTCTTCTGTGCGCGGGTCAAGGCCACGTAGGCGAGGCGTTGTTCGTCGACGATGTCGTCGTCACTGAGCGCGAATGGGCCCTCGCGGGGCGCCTCGTCGGGGTCGTCGAAGTCGTCGGCGATTCTCACGCCCGGAAACTCGAGGCCTTTCGCGCGGTGGCAGGTGGCTACGGTGACGTCGGCACGTCGGGGATCTACCAGGTTGTTCAGTGCAGATTCGATGACGTCAACACCGTTGTCGGTGATCAGCTTTGCCAGCACCGCCACATCCGACACGCCGGGCTGGTTCTCCAACCATTCGGTGAGATCAGTCCAGGTGGAAAACGCCGCATACGTCGGGTCTTGCGGCGACTGCCCAGCGAGCAGGCTGCGGGCGGTGGTACAGAACTTGACGGCTTCGTCGTTCTTCCCGATCATCGCAACCTTGTGCCCTGCGCGCTGCGCGTCGATCACCTCCGCCACGGCGCCGCCGTTGGTGCGGGCGAGGATAGCTGTCGCGTCGGTGTCGGTGAAGGTGACGTAGTCATCGATGAGCGGGTTCCCGCGCACGCGCACCGGGGCGTGGAGGCGCGCGAGGTAGCAGTTGGCGGTCTCTGCTACCGCGTCACCGAACCGAAACGACTGGGTGAGGTGCACCGTCTGATCGCAGTCAAACAAGCGCATCGCATTCACGGCCCCGGTGAACCGGTAGATGGACTGGTTCTCGTCGCCGACGAGAACAATCTGCAGATGCTTCTGCCTTGAGATGATGTGGCGCACCAGAGCGTTGCTGTCCTGCGCCTCATCGAGGAATATGAAGTCGCCGTCGCGGCCGATCCGCGGATCTGAGTCGGCGTACAGCTTCAAGTACACCGAGTGCGAGAACCGCACGGCCATCGAGTGCGGATCCAACAGGTTCTTCCATGCGCGTCTCGCGCAGGGGATCACCGCAGCGGCGAGTTGCTGTTCCTGCTGTGAGCCGCGCTCGATGCCAACGATCGGCGGCATGTGGGCGTCAGTGATGTCAGGGTCGAGTGTTTTGCAGAACTCTTCCACCGCCCGCAACGCGTATCGGCCAACGACGTACTCGTTGAACAGTCGCTCACCGTCACGCATCTGCACCACGGTGCGGCGTGGGTGGATGGCTTCGGCGGTGGTGCGCCACTTGGGCACCTCCTGGTTCAGTTTCCCGATCAGCGCGCCGTACGGGGTGCTTTTGATGTTCTTGTACGCCAACGAATGCGCGGTCATGGCTTGCACGGTCGACGGGAACTTGTGTGCAGCTTCCTTGGCCACCGATTTGTTGAACGCGACATATGTTCCGCGTCGATCGGCGTGCGTGTGCTGCTCGATACGGGCCAACGCGAGCAGCGTCGACGTCTTGCCGGTCCCCGCCAGTGCGGGCAGCCGCAAACAGGACGACTGCTGGAAGGCCTCGACCGCAGCCATCTGCTCATCCGTTGGGCTGTGACCGCCGAACGCCGACTTCACCAGCGCCGCCGTCATCTGCGCTGGGGGCGCGGCAGCCGGTCGGGTACCGGCGGCTGGCGCGGGTTGAGTGTCTGGTGCGCGCTCAGGTGCTGTCGGTAGATCAGGAATGTCAGCTACCGGTGTGGCGCGTGTCGGTCGGCTCGCCGGTGTTGCCCGCTGATGTGTTGCGATCACCGTCGCTCCCAGCGACGTGGTCAACGCGCCGACCGCCTGCTCGTGGTCAACTCGTCCGCCCCCGCTGTGTGTGGATGTGCCGGTGAGGGGTTCGAGGTCGGAGACTCCGAGCGTGTCGATCAGGTATGCCGCCAGCAGTCCACACGCGTGTGCGTCGTCGACGGCGCGATGGGTGTTGCGGGCGTCGAGCTCGAGCAGTTCGATCAGGGATGACAGTTTGTGTGAGGGGGCATCAATGAAGCGTCGAGCAGTTGCCAGCGTGCACAATCCCTGCCAGGTGGGTGTCGGTCGGTCGAGACGTTCGAATGCCGCCGACAGGAAGCGTGATTCGAACGGGATGTTGTGCGCCACCACCCCGTTCGGGCCGATGAAGTCGGCCAGTTCGTTGAGCACGACAGGCAGGGGAGGGGCGCAACGAATTTCGTGCGGCGTGATGTGGTGGATGCGTTGAGCGCTCGCCGTCAACGGAACATCGTCGCCCGGGTTGGTGACCGTCCCGAACGTGTCGATGACTGTGCCGTCGGCGCGCATCTTCACCGCACCAACCTCCACAATGCGGTGGGCGTGCGACGACGGTCCTGTTGTCTCGAGGTCGATCGCCACAAACGGATGTTTGGCTAACACCCCCAGGGTTGCGCTAGGAAAGGGGCGACGCGCCTTGCGTACCGTAATCATCTGCGGCTCATCTGACATGTCCGACAGCACCTCCACAATCGTTGATGTGATCCAGTGTGGATGGCTGCTCTGACAGTCGCGGCACTGTCCACCCAACGGCGTCACACGATGAAGATGACTGCAGCCCAGCACAATAAACAGGACGCAGGATCGTGCCGTGCTGCACACGCAACGGCACCATCGGTCGGGCGAAACACATGAGCGCAGTGTGACATCACCGTTTCACCACCATCCAGGCCGCCAACCTGTGGTGTCGGGCGGATCAGACGTCGACGGCGGCCAGGCGCGGATCTGTCGACGCCCGGCGAAGCAGCAGCGACGCGGTGATCGCTATGCCGGTGACAGCGCCGGCGGCGGCACACAGGACAGCATCCACTCGCCACATGCCAATCACCGGCCCAGACCCTCTGTGGCATGGCGCCGAGGCGCAACCACAGGGCGGGGGGAGTGGTGCACAACAGGCAGTGCGATGCCGGCAACTTGTATCGTGAGGTGGTGTTTCATCACGGCCCTTTCCGTGTTGGGATACGGGTCCGCGGGTGTTGCACCACCCGCGGACCACCGTCAACTGCAACCGCCTGATGGTGTTGCAGCACACACTCATTGTGGCGTCCGCGTTTCGCCGTCACTTCCTGCTCGTGAGCAGGGTATAGACGGCAGCCATCATCGCCGCGCACGGCCAAAACTGTGCTCGACCGGCGTCGATCATCGTGTTGACCGACCACACGACGACCGCTACCGCACCAACGAGCAGTAGGCACTGCACGACGAACACCGCAAACGTCATGAGGCGGTAGACGACGAAGGGGCAGTCGGCGAACTCCCACTTGTAGCTTAAGAACGAAGCCCTGACGGTGAAGATGTCTCGTTGCGGCATGGCGGCTTTCCCTTCGATCGGCTGCACTGCACGAGTGCGTGTCAACAGCAGACTGGCAGGGCATTCCGCACCAGTGCGGCACTCCGGGACGCCGGGCCTAATATCCTGCCGCGCAACCGATCGCGCTACTCGCCGCACTGCCCGTTCCGTAGAGGCCGACACTGTCTGCGGGTGTCGCCGAAGAGATACTCGAGGTGGACCCCACCGCCAACAACACATTGCCGCGCTGGGCCCACAAGCCGGGTTCGTCGCGTGCATCAACCCCGCCGCTAGTGATCACAGCAGCAATGTAGGTGAAGTCACCATTACGGGTGGTGCGCGCATTGCGGATAGCGGTGCCCGGCTGCAGTGTGTCAGTCACTGCCTCGATCTGCGCGCTGTTGGCAGCCGAGCATCCCTTCACCGGTGGTATCGAGAACGGCGGCGCTGACGTATCGGCCGATCCGAGCGGATCGTATGCTTCACCGTCGCCGCTACTTTCAGGTGAACCCGTGAACGCGATCACCACAAGCACCACAACCACAACAGCTCCGATCGCCAACGCCGCGATCGGCGCCCAGCGCCGTATCTGCTCCGGCGTGACCACACGCCTCACGCCTGGCGCACCCGGGCGAGGCGGTTGGATGTGCTGGCCGGATTGCGGTGCTCCCACCACTGGTGGACAGCAGTGCGATACAGATACGGCTGCGACAGCACCGCCACAGCCGAGGCCTCACCAACCGTGCGTGTAGCCGCTGCATCGGCGGCCAGGACGCGCGCACAGCGCTGAGACCACATCTCCCGATACAACCACGCCGTTGCGCCGGCAAACACCACAGCGGCCACCACACCCGCCAGGCGCACCCCACCCGCACCGAGTACCGCCAGACAGGCGGCCGCGACAGCTGTACCCGCACACAGCGCGGTCAGCAGCCGCACAGCCCGCCCTCGAGGCGGCCGCGACGCCGCCATCGCAGCCGCATGCGCGACGATCCACCGGCCACCGTCTCGCCCGGTCTGCGATTCGACGATCGTGCGCGGCAGAAACAGGACAGCCACCTGCCGCCCGCCGAGCGGCCGACGACGCCGAATGCAGGGATGCCGGCCTCGAACCAGCATCGCAGCGACAGGCGTACCGGTGCTGACGGCGGCGTCAACCCACCAGTCGACGTCGCTGGTGGTGCGGGTACGAGTCATGGTGGCGACGTTAGCGTCCGCGTTTCACCCCGAAGACTGCCCACGCAGCCACTGCTACGTGCCGGTTGTGGTGCGCCAGTGACGTTCGGCCTGACGGGCCGGGCCTCCACGGGTGTTCGTCCCGTGGCTGAGCGCGACACGGTTGCACGCCGTTGGTTGTGGCGCGGGAGCCTGTGGTGAAACTAGCGCGCACCTGGGTGCCGATGCTGTCACCGACAGACCGAATGGGCTCACTGTTGCTGCGGCACAGTCACAGTGCCGCACCGGTGCAGACCCTGCAGTCAGTCTGATCAAGCAGACCAAAACCAAGCAAGGAGCGCACATGACACAGGCAGACACCGAGATCCCCTTCGTGTGGGACCGCGACCACAACAACTTCGAGCAGGTCCGCCCCTACCTGCCTGCATATCTCGCCATTCGCGAGGAGATCACCGCGGCCGGCGACTACCCGTACAACGACTCTTTTCGGGGCCGCATCCCCGGAGTGGCCGGTTCCGAACATGAAGACACCGCAATCTACATGCTGAACAACCTCACGAGCCTCGACGAACTCAACGCACAGATCGCACACTTCATCAACGAAGGCGGCCATCACATCAACGACGCGCCACTCGCCGACGACACCGTCTACCGGGGCACTGTGGTCACACACAGCTTCTACGTCGGCGGCACCGGCTGGAGGCAATACGACAACGCGCGCTTTACAATTCACCACCGCGACACCGTGCGAGGCCGCCGAACCGAAGTGCTCGTCTATCCACCACGAAAGCGGAACCCGATACGCCTAAGCGGTGATCGCATCATGGTGCGGGTGAACCGGCCACGCCCCGCCTGACGTCGGAGCAGTAGAACTCGCAGGCCCGAGGCCGAAGCTAGCAAGAATCATGCACCGCTGCCACCGCATAGGTAGGTAGTGTGATCACGGTAGCGCGACAAAGCAGCAGGAGTGACGACGATGAGTAAGGGTTTCAACCGTGGAGACCGTGTACGCGTGAGAGGACAAGATTGCTGGGGCAGAGTTACCTGGACTCACGACGTCTGGTCGGGAGTTGAGCATCCTCACAAAGGGCCGGTAGCGGCAGGTCGCCACAACCGGGGTCGGTCAGTTGCCTACCCGAATTCGCAGCTCGAACATCTCGATTGAGGCGCGGCGTTCCCCCCGTGTTTGGGCGCACCGCCTGTTCGCGTTACGGGGTGGCCAACTGGCGGCCACCGACCGCTGACTCAGGCGACGTCGTCGCCGTCATCACTGCGATGATGCCGAAACCTTCCTTGCTGAACGCCACATCACTGCGGCTGAACATCTAGGCATGAGTCCTCGCGCAGCGAGACAGTTCCTCGACGACGCAGCGCTCGACGAGCTCGCCTGCAATGCGCAGAGAAGACCGCACCAGTCCGGTAGGAAATGGCAGCACCAATATGTGTCCATCTAGTACAGGCGAGCCTCATTGTGTGTCACGCTGTGGACGACACGAAAGAGGCCTCGTCACGGCTGGCACCGCGACGAGGCCGACGACCCAGATAGGAGCTGGATCATGACCGATGCTACGTGGTGGACCACCGTCACTCACGGGCCGCGCGGACCCCTGCCTGTAGGCCCGTGGAAATCGCTCGACGAGGCGCAAGAAACCCTTGGACGCTGGCGTATCCGGATGGACCTGCGCCTACGGCGGGGGAAGCGCGTCGGAGGATTCGGCGATACCAACGAGTTCCTCGAGGCGCGCACGGCAAGGCTGTACGCGTACCGGACACGGGCTGAGGCGCGAGCCGCCGACATTAGCGACGACCGGACCGTCGTCGCTAAAGAGACACTGTGACCCCTCACCCGGCGACCGTCGCGAAGTGGCGGCGGTGGCGCGCGGACGGCCTGACGATGCGCGAGATCGCTGACCGCGATCAGGTGTCCTATTGGGTGGTGCGTGAGCAGGCCCGTGAGGTGGGTGGCCGGACTGGGCCGCCACGCATCCCTGTCGGGGTCGAAGATGCTGTCGCCGCCTACATCGAGGCCGGTTCAGCCACCCGTGCCGCAGCACTTCTGTCGCGCAAGCTCGCACCCATCAGCCTCACGACGGTACGACTTCGACTATGGGAGGCCGGGGTGTTCGAGGCCGAACCCGCCTCGAGGGGCCGCCCCTGCCCGCACCTACTGACCGCTTCCCAGGCGGCCGACGCCCGCGACCGCGCAGCAGCGGTGATGGCCGCCCGCGCGCGTGCCGACACTGCCACAGGTCGCATCCTCGACGCCTGGGACCGTTTCGGGGACATTGACGCCGTGCGCGCACAACTCCCCGACATCGACAGCGGCTACGTACGCACCATCCTGCGCATGCACCACCTGATCGAACCGCAGCCATCCCGGGTCGACGTCACCCCCGCGCAAGCCCGAGCAGCAGTCAAACGCTACGGCAACATCAATGCAGCCGCGCGAGCCCTCGGCGTCTCGCGCAACGCGATCGCGGCGCGAGTACAGCCCTCGTACTCCGCGCGGTCGACAATGAAGGGTGACGATGATGTCGCGAGCCAATGACCTAGAGCGGGAAGCCAGACGCATCAGCCACCGCCTGGCAGCAGGTGACAGTCTCCGCGACGTGGCAGGCGACGTACAGGACATCACGACCCGGCTGACGAAACCCGGCTACACGCTTCACGTTGCCGCCTACAGCGCTTTCGTACGGTCCCCCACCGGTCGAGCGCTGACCTGGCTGTTCAATGACCGCGACATCGAGGCTCGTGACCGCCGCGCCGCTCGAGTCCGCCGCGAGCTCATCGAGGACTGCTACTGCGCCGTCATCTACCCCGGCTGGGACAGCGAACACGGCTCACCGCTACCCAGCGAGCTCGCGGGAGCCGCCGCCACCTGGCCCCAAACATGGCGAGACGTCGAAACCTACCTTGCCGCAATAGATCTGGCCGATAATCGGATACCAGACATCGAACGCATCGAGACATGGTGGTCACGCACCTTCGAGGACGACTTCCTCATCCCAGGTGGTCGTGGTGTCGCCGGCGCCGTAGGCGAACCCGTCACCCTCGCCGACTATATGCGCGTACGGGAATCGATTCGCGGCATCAGCCCTGCGCAGCGGGCCGCGCTCACTACCGCGCGCTACCTCGAGGAGTCAGCACGCCGCGAAGGTCTGCGCTGGCTTATCGGCAGGTAGCACCGACAGCACGGCCAGCGGCGCGGACAGTGGCATGGTGGATGGCTGATGACGTGAATGATGGCGTTTACACTCGGGCCGCACAAGATCCGAGGGGAAACATCATGGAAGCGTCCGGCGGCCGCATCACGCGTGATGGCGGCGTAGGTGAGGTGGACTGTGAACGCGTGACCATCGCTTGCGCGCTTGAGGCGCTGTTTGCGTATGCGCCTGCCCCACATGCGTTGACGCGATGGAACGGGCGGCTGCTGAGCGACCGTACTGTCGCACGCGGTCGGCCGGTTTCTGAGTCTCAGATCAGTCAATTACGCCAGGGGCGCATCCAGTCTCCGTCGTGGGATCTCGTCATCGCATTGGCCGACGCGTTCGGTGTCGACGCACGTTTCTTCACTCTCGAATACCACCGTGTGCTCTCGCGACTGCCGATGCGTGAGCGTGTGTTGCTGGCGCGCAGCGACTATCCGGAGCTGCTCACCGCCGCAGTAGCCATCGAAGGCCTCCCCGCAGCGCATCGACACACTGTGCGCGCACTCGTCGACATCCTCGGACGTAACACACCCGACGAGCCACCATCATGGCTCACCAAAGAGCAGCCGGATCAGGTCACACGGACAGCAACCTAGATCCATGAAACTGCGCCGCTACCGTATAGCCCGACACGTCAGAGTCGGCTGCGACCTACCCGGCCGCCAGACGAGAGGGTGATAGCTATGACGGTGTACGTCGACGACATGCGCATGCTGGCACGGGTTGGCCGAATCAGCGCCCACTGGTCACATCTGCTGGCCGATACCGACGACGAGCTTGACGAGTTCGCCTCCCGCATCGGGTTGCGGCGCTCGTGGGCGCAGTTCCCTGGAACGTGGAAATCGCACTACGACGTCACCGACACCAAACGGGAACAAGCGATACGTGCGGGCGCAGTGCCCATCGGTTACCGGAGCGCAGAATGTCTCGCACTTCTTGATGCGAAACGTCGGCAGCGTCCGCCGACAGTGCAACTGGCGTTGTCGTTCACCAACGATGGTGGGCTCTAGTGGAATCGGAACCAGCGAAGTCCCCGACGGTGGTGACACCGCTTCACCTCGTGATAGCGATGCCACCGCTCTTGCTGCTAGTCATTCCTGCTGCACTGACTGTTTTCGGGCTACCGCTCGCCGCGGTCGCAGGCTTGGTGTGTTTGGTCCCCGACAGTCCGGCTACGCCCCTGCTTGTTGTCGCGGGACTGCTTGCCGGGCTGCTGCTGGGCGCATCGTTGTCGTGGCGCGTTCTGTGTCGTGGAGTGCGGATCACGTTGCTCGCCGTCGCCGGTGTGCCTCGCGCGAGGTGGTCGACGACCATTCTCGTCTGACCTTCCCGGCTCGCTGTGCAGACAGCGCACGAACCCAGGACAGAATTTGCATGGTGGGCCACCTCTGCGAGCGCAAACGTGAGCCCGGGCGGCGCACACCGTTGACCCATTGTCGGAGGTGGTGTGCACAATCTGTCGGCATGACACCCTCAACGACGTTCACCGCCCTGGCAGCCGACAGCCTCCCCTACCCTCACGGTCTGGGAAAGTCCGGTCCACCCCAACTTGAACGCCTCGAGCGCGGCATGCGCCAACTGCTGCGCGCACAGTTCAACGACGTCGCCACGAACCGAGAATGGTTCTGGCACCCCGAATATCAGTGCCTGATCCAGCAGTATCTTTCCGACTACTTCAACGCCAAAGGTGACATCGTTGACATTGCGACGGCCGCGCTGCAGTGGGCGCAGACCAGCCGCCACTTTGGGGCACCGCTCGAGGGTGCGGGCCTGGCCGAACGGAAGTTCATAGAATCACTGGGTCCCGAGCCGGTCGGCGAGACCGCACACATCGTCCGTGAGTGGACACTGAGCCCTCCCGAAGTCGTCGTCAACGCTGACGGCAGCTACGCCTGTGGCGATGGTCGGCATCGGATGAGCTACCTACGAGCGTGCGTACAGCCTGACAGTCCGGACTTCCCAGTCCTGGTGCGGCTGAAAAGGTTCTAGCACCGCACGTCGACGGGCCTAAGCGGCACGGCTGGTCGTGAAACAGGTAGCGCATACTCGCTAACAACCGGAGTCCGTTGATTGAGGGAGCACGCAGTGAGTAGGGCAGCCCTGAATCTCACTTCCCGTTTGTGAGATCCGGCCAGTGTTGGCACATATCCGCGTGAAATAGGGCTTCTGACTAGCGGTTATCCGGACTCTCGGGAGGGCCGCGGAGACGCCTGTCCGCTCCTATCAGACATATACTCTTGGCAGTTACGGACCCGTTATGCACCGATCCTGAGTTCATTCGCGGGCACAGGCTGGGACAATGACTGAAAGGCCGTCATCGGCATCGAGAGGGTGAGCGACGCACTCCGCGAGAAGCGGGCTCGCCCTGCTCGCTGATGTTGCTGCGCTGCACAGTATCTCGGCACCCGATGACAACCTCCGGACGCAGCCGCATGACTCCGCTGCCAGCTCCGGTCAAAAGGTGCACGGCTGCGTCCGGGGGCGGTTTCTAGGCGGGGTCGCAACACTTCTCTGCATCTGGAGGTTGTGTTGTTGTCGTCACGTCGGCGTGAGAAGGCGCCCGCACGCCGTCCGCAATCGGCCAAACGCTAACGGTTGATGGAGCTACGTGGCGGCGGCTATCGATTCGGGCGCCGGGCCACGAGGTCGGCGTCTCGAGCACCGCGACCAACAACTGGGCCCGCGGCCATAGTGACCTGAGGCAATGACTTTGCAAGGTCCATGGGCGATCAGTGAGATCAGCGAGTTGATATGGCTACTCGACCTCGCGAACAGGTACTGGGCAAGGTCGAGGGTGAGCATGCTGTGGTGTTTGCGCACTAGCAGCAGGTCCCGGTCCAGTGTGAGGAGCGTGTCGCGCCACAGCTTCTCTCGACTACCGCACCCCAACCGAGTACGAGGCCACCCTGACCGGCGCCTCACAAGTACGCGAGACCACCGATCCGGCTGAGGTGAGCCCTCCCGAGTGGTCCGGTCGTTGTGGGACTCTGTTGCTCGAGTGTTCGAGCAGGAAGAATCAACAACGTCATGACATCGAACAAGCGCCGCCGGCATACGCCGGAGCAGATCATCCGCAAGCTCGCCGAGGGCAACAAGCTCTTGGCCGCTGGTCAGGAACTCGACGAGGTGTGTCGACACCTCGAAGTCGCGGAATCCCCGACGTCGCCGACCATCTGACCAGTTCCAGGTCTCGCCACTAGCATCACCATGCAACCACCAGCGAAGCGTTTGTTCGGGTGATAGACGTTCGCGGGCAAGGGTCACGAGCTTCGTGAACTTGCTCGACGCCCTGACCCCGATCGTTGACGGGGCGGGTCCGGCGCGGCTGCTCGATATGGTCGCCGGCCACTGCATGTCAGCACTCAAAGACTGACTCTATCCCGTCCCGTGACCAGCAGTTTCATCATACCGATTTCCCTCGAGGTCGGCGGAGGGGGATGCCTTCACGATGCAAACATTCGTATATACACGCGTTTGAAACACCGAACTCGTGTGCAATGTCTTTGACTAGGCACCCCTCTTCTTCGTACCTTTTCCTGAGTAGCTCACCGGGCACTAATTTCTTTTTTGATTCGGGAGCAGCTGCGGGAATGATTCCTGCAGCGCGCATCCTCTTACCGACCGTGGAGGGGGCGGCGTCGAGTGCAGCAGCAATATCGGCAATCGATTGATGCTTGTTGAGGTAGCGATCTCGTAGTTCTTCAATCGGCAGTAGCCGAACGCGTCCGGCCCCAGGAGGGCGACGTGATGGAGTACGGATAGCGATGCCTTGCTCGCGCATTATTTCGCAAAGCCTAGACTCACTAATGCCAAAACGTTTGGCGGTTGCGCGGAGCGTTAGTTTCCGGTCGACGTAGAGTGATTTGATCGCGTCAGGTGAAATCGCGGCAGGCGGTACTGCGTCGTCAACTGGGGTAGACACTTCGACCCTGCGCGTTGCGGTGTAATCCACCACTCGACGGCCTCGAAAAATGACGACGCCGCTATCCTTGAGGCGGCGAGCAATCGTGGGTCTGCACACACCGTACCGAACGCTCAACTGTTCAAGAGTCATGAGCTCATCGACATAGAGATGTTTGATTTCTTCGATGGGCAAGGACACAACCGACGCCCCTTCTTGCGTGCCGCCAGTGCGAATCGTGATGCCAGCTTCGCGAAGGCGGTTGGTGATCGTGGTCCTCGACACACCGAGCTGGCGTGCGATTTCGGTCGACGGCTGGTTCTGCGTCACGTAGAGGTCGACGATCTGCGCGGTGTCGACCGAAACTGTCTTCCGTCCACGGACCTCAATTCCGTTTTCACGGAGAAGGATACGCACCTTGTGTTCGCTCAGGTCGAGATCGCGGCTTATCTCGCGGACGGTCTGCCGCCGGGTGACGTACGCGTCGTAGAGTGTGTCGCGCGACGGTAGCGTCGCTCGGCGTGCGTCTGGCGCCGTGTTCGAATGCACTGCCGCGTCACTGCTGCGGCTGTCAGACGGGGGTGCTTCGGGACGCTGACCAGACGACTTACTTCTTCGAATGCGGCGTCTCGTTGATCGTTGGATAGGTTGATCGTTCAGGTATATGCGCAGTGCGGCAGGGGAGATCGCGAGGGCGCGTGCCGCATCGCGTACCGATAGGTTATCTGCGCGCAGTAGGTTCGTGATGTCGTCCCGTGGTAGGGGCACAGGTGGCCCCGGTAGGTCTAGGTCGGCGATCAGATCGATCGGTGGTTCTGCGCACACTGGTTCGTCAATTCCGAGGCTGTTGAGGAACACACTCGCCTGGTGGTCAAGCGCCTCGACGATCTGCGGGCTGAGCAATGCAAGGAGTCGAGGTACCTCGCGCGTGCGTCGATCGGATGCCGCGACTCCCCGTGTTCGCTGGTAGTTCAGTGTGACTCGCCGGTAGAGAAAATCGCGTGCCAGTTCGTGGCGCCCCATATCTACGCCGTGTTCGGTAGCGATCTGACGCCATTTGTCCTCGGGCAGGAGCTGTGAGTAGTCCAGTTGACGACGGCGGTCGTAGTCGATCTTGCCTGGATGGTCGACGAGGTAGTCGCCGAGTCGTGTGATGGCTGATAGGACTGACCGTGGGAGTCGCGCGCTTCCTGCTCTGTGCCAGACCGAACCGATGTGGCGTGGGTCTTCATCGATGCCGAGGAGCGTTGCGCAATCAGCAACCGGTTTTCCCGTGACAGCGATGACCGTTGCCAGCGAGAGACCGACAGCCCCGTAGTCTTCGTTGAGACCGGGGATGAGGAGCCGAACCGCCCAGGTTGGCCACATGCGTTGCGGGATTGAGGACACTGCAGCGTGCTGTGGGCTGGTGAGTTCTCCCGATGTCTGGGGACGACGCCATGTCTGCTTTAGCGCGTTTATGTCATTCGCCTGGCTAGCACCACAGAAGATCGACTCTAAGCGGCCACCTTTGTTGGTGCGCGCTGTGTATCGGTACCCGCTTGTTCGTGAGAGGACGGTTCCGAAGCTTGGAAGCAGCAGGCGCAGCATCTCGGCGGCGGTCGCATTGTCGGCGGAGAGGATGCTGACGGATGTGGCGGTAGCTGCGACGTCGAGTAGCGACCCGCGATCGACGTCGGTTGCTGTGAGGTTCTCAAGCAGGCCAGTGAAATGGGAGGAGTGTTCATTGGCTGCTTTACTCCAGTCCGCATCGCGCTTGAGGCGAATCGCCAAAACCCTTGCGTCAGCGAGAAACGAGACGGCGTCGAGTATGGCGGTATCGGAGTCCGCCGTAACTCCATCTCGTGGGATGGACATCGCGGTGCTGACGGTTTTGCTGACCGTGCGTTGTGCGATGAGAGCAGGGTCATCGTCGGAAAGCCCGGCCGTGAGGGTCTGACCCAGAGGGAACGTGCAGGCGGGGTCGGCAGAGTTGTCTAGCATGTGAGCGCCACACTCTTGCAACACGGGGATGTAAGTGGCCATCCGATGAAGGGCGGGGCTCGTGCCGCAGCGTTGACAGAGATCGACCAATAGACACTGATGACGAGGACATACGAGCTCCCAGCCGATGCGCCAGCGGAGAAGCCATCGTCCACCGTTCTCAGAGAGGCAGTGCGGACAGAATCGAGACGCTGGACGCAGACGGAAGATGTTTCTTAGAGTCCACCCCCGCTGGTCGGCCTCGCGTCGGGCAAACGCCCCTGCGCTCGCGTCCACTGTGGGGAACGCGTATTCGGTCATCGTGAGGAGGCCTTCGAGTGATGTCTCGGTGGCGTCGGCAAGGGGTTGAAGCCCACCGGGGGTGGCGGGCAGCTGGATTAGACCATGTCTGGTCCGGAGACCGTAGTTGAGATAGCGGAATACGCTCCGAGGCACGTTGAACCGGCTCGCGTAGGCATCGGTCCACGATTCGATACTCTCCCCCGGCACGGCAGGGATGCGAACGGCAAGCGTCCGGGTGGTCATCATGATGCCACCGTCGCCTTTTTCGAGCCGCGAGCGCGCGATTTCAGGTGCTTGGATCCGATTGCCCCGGATTCGATCTCCGCCAGATAGCCCTTGCGTTGCCGTTCAGCCTCGGCGTCGATGGCGATTGTGTCGAGGAGATCCTGGGTGAGGCATTCTTGCCCTGTAGCAATGGCTTTACGGGATCCACGGGCGATTAGTGACATCAGCGAGTTGATATGGCCACTCGACCTGGCGAACAAGTATTCAGCAAGATTGACGGCGAGCATGCCGGGGTGCTTGTGTACTAGCAGCAGGTCACGCTCCACTGTGAGCAGCGTGTCATGCCACTGCTGTTGTTGTTCCTCGTTTTTAAGTCCGAATCCCCTGAATCCTATGGGTGTCCAGCGCCGTGACATCTGTGTCACGAGGTTGTGTGAGCGTTCCTCGTTGTAGGGGTCTTTGGCATCGAATAAGCCAGTCCCGACGAAGATGAAGGTCGCCGGAAGGTGGTTGGTGAGCGACTTCAAATGGTTGATGCTGCGCCGTCCACTCGGGGTGGTTGCGTCGATGAACTGCACTTCATCGACGACGACTAGTACGGTTGCACACGATAGGACGTGGTCCTGTGCGCGTGCGAGCAGCGTCGCTTCGTTGCCGGATAAGGGTGCCCCGAAGAATCGGCAGATGGCTTCGTCGATCGCCTTTGGGCTGGGGTTCGATGGGATGGAGATATACACGACTGGAATGTGTTCTGCATCGGTGGACGGAAGGTAATCACCAAGTTCAGCCCGCTGGGCATTGAAGATTCTTTGGGCGTAATCGACGACCATGGTGGTCTTACCGAGTCCTGGTGACGCACTGATGATGACGGAGTCACGCACTTTGTCTCCCCGCTTGTCTACACCGCATTCGTACACCATGTCGATGGTTTCGTTCGCGTTGATCAGCATGGGGGTTTTGATTGGTCCGTAGTTTGCGTGGTATGCACGGCGTCGCAGATTGTAGTCGCTGCGTGCGCTGGTGCTGAGTGCCTTGAGCTGGGGCGTGGTTAGTTGTTCCGGCCGTGTCGGAGGGTGCGTGGCGAGTGCCTTGAATCCCTCCTTGAGAACCAAGCTGGCAACCCTTAGATCGGGTTCGGGGGACAATTTCTTTTGCGAGTTGGACATTGTGTTTCCAGTGCTATATTCAGTGATATCGGGCCGTGTACGGTTTTCTGTGTCTGGGTGTTCCTCTTTCTTTTGGAAGGGTGCGAACGAACTGCGATATCTTTATGCATCGACATCGTCGGTGGTAGTTCCTGAGGCCCGGCTGTAGTAGTCGTCGAGTTCCTGCTCGTTGTAGTTGCCGTCGCTATCGGGGAGGGGGACAGCCACGTCGGTGTCGAGGTCGATCTCAGAATCGCTGTCTGAGGGTGACTCCCACTGGTCGCCGCCGGATCGGAGGGTCACGGTCGGAGTTGGTTCTAGCGGGTTGCGGTCGCGTCGGAGTTCTTCCAACGCCGCGCGCCGCTCTTGGGGTGTGTCTGCGATACCCGCACCGAATTTGTGGAGGATTTCGTTGATTGCTTGGACGTCGTCGACTGCCGTATCGCAACGGCGTTGGTAGTCGCGAGCAAGCGACAGTGTTCGCTCGGTGAATGGTCCATCGACATAGCGCGCCTTGTTCCATGTCAGGCGAATCCACTCTCCCGGCGATTTTTCTAAGTAGAGGTAGCGCATGTCCCATGGGTTGACTCGTACCGGGAACTTGTCGATGTCTGGTCCGGTACC
Organism: Gordonia otitidis NBRC 100426; assembly: GCF_000248075.1. Lineage (GTDB taxonomy): Bacteria > Actinomycetota > Actinomycetes > Mycobacteriales > Mycobacteriaceae > Gordonia > Gordonia otitidis. The sequence continues at coordinate 22,512 of NZ_BAFB01000062.1, forward strand.
GGTGCCGCTGCGGGATCCGGGGGGTGGGAGTTGAGGACTGGTGTACTGCAGTCGGTATTGCACTCCTTTGGTGGTGATGGTGCGCCACACCAGCGGTAGTAGTCGCAGCAGAAGGTCCGGGCTTGACGGTACGGTCAAGCCAAATTTTCCGAGCGAGCGCCGAACGCCGAATTCGTGTGCCGCGTTGGGTGACAGCTTAAGATGTGGAGCATCCGGCAGCTGGATCCCGCGATGGATCTGTTTGTGATAGACGTTTGCTAGGAAATCACAGATCATCTCTTCTAGTTCATCCACGTAGTAGGCCGCCTGTTTTTCGATGTCCTCCCCGCGCACCTGCACAGATCCACCTTTTTGTCCTGCAACATCTTGCAGGTAGTACTCTATTGTTTGAAATAGACGTTCGCAGGGGCCTTTGTCCGTGGGCTGGTTAGCCCGTGCGGGTCGTAGATCTGTGTGCATCGCCCGCAAGACCGATACAGTTTGTTTACCGATGAAAATCTTAGCGTTATCGGGGATAACTGCACCAGCAACTGGGCGGCGCGATTGGATGAAGTCAGTGTTGTCCGGATCGTAGACGACGTGGTCGGGGACACCTAACCACCCGAGTTGCTGCATGTAGGCGGGCCGTTGCAGCGGCGCGAAATAGCGATACAGCAGCTGCATCACTGCGAATGCATCAGTCGAACGTTCCGTTAGAATTAGACTGGGAACCTTCTTGCAGAAGACGTCGATGAGCAACGTCAGCTGAAGATTGACCCACCGACTGGTGAGTCGGTCGAGACCGATGACATCGAAATAGTGAGTGTCGAGCATCAAGAATTGAGTGGGGTAGTCCGCGTGCAAGCCGTGAAATTCGCCGGACGGGGAATCCGCGAGTTGCTTCTCGGTCTGTACCGACGACCGGAACGTGTAACGACCGGCGGAAAGCTCCGTCAGTGCCGCGTATGCGGTGGTGCGGCCAGGCTGTCGCACCCTGCCGCCGTACTGCCTTTCACACAGTTGATTGATTTGGTTGATCATCGCTTTGCGAGTGATTCTGGTTTTTCCCGGGTGCTCGCGTACCTGCCGGGCAGCGATTTCCAACCAGCGGGCGTCAATGGAGTGCATCCCTAGTTTTCGGCGGATTGACCGTCCGTCGAGTAGCGCTGCGGGGTTGCCGTCGGCGGCCCAGTAGTTTGCGCATCGCTTCTTCACACAGGAGGTAGTCAGCCCCAGCTCTGCTGCTTTCGCCGCATATCGTTCTTCCAGAGCTATCTCGGGCGCGTATTGGGAACGGGGTTCGCCCTTCAACGCGCGATCTGAGGTGCCGCTGCGGTATCCCGTGGTGATCTCTAGGACGTGTTCTTCCCATTCATAGGCGTCGCGCTGCGCCTGTTCGGGCGCTAGATCGATGTCTGAGGCGGCAGATGTCTTTCCCTCAGGCGGAAGGGCGTCAAGGACGACGAAGTTGGGGTTCGCGGACATGGAGCCAGTCCAGATCGTGCAGAATCCCGGGGTGTCTTCGTAGGACAGCACAGCTACTTCGGCACTGATCGACTCAACGTGAGCCGGCCGACCGTGATACACGACTTTGGTGCCGGGAACTACGCTCACGGCACTCCTGGATAGGTCCATGGTTCTTCGTTTCTTGTGGAAGGCGATGTCTATCGCCTGCCCTGGTGGTGGCTGTTGTGTGCTCGTGGAATAGGCGACGATCAGCGAACGGAGTCGCTGATGCGGTGGTGGAACAATGCTCTCGCCTCGTCGGTCAGGTAGTCCGGGAGTGGCACCCCTTCCGAGAGTTCTGTGGTGCCGCGCAGAACGAATCGGTGCAGGTCGGCGCGGAGTTGTTGACGCCAGATCAGGTGG
>NZ_BAFB01000061.1 GCF_000248075.1 Gordonia otitidis NBRC 100426
GTTCCGGACGCGACTGAGACGTTCCCATCAGATAGTCGTTGCGGAGCAACGCAGTCGCGACGACCCTGCTCGGAGGACCCAACGGTCCGACCACCACATAGCGCGGCACAACCGTAAGAATGCCACTCTGAGGGACCGAAACCGATCCCGGCGAGGTCGAATCCGGAATAGATCAAATCCCCGAAGAACTGGGGGCCATTGTTTCGATGCCGAGCAGACTTGTTCACTCAACGTCGAAGAGTCACCAGCTCGCCTAGACCACTCGGACCGCCTCTATCGCGCCTGCGTACTCACGCCCCCAGGTCTGCAGGGTTCATGTTCGCAAAAGCCTCTGCCACAGCTGGGTTGGCTGCAATCATCTCGTCAGTGAACTGGTCGCCGGTTACCCGGTACGGTGTCAACTCGCGAGAGTCGTTAGTGAGTTCTTGAGCAACGTCGATCCAACCTTCAGGCGATGCTGTGGTGGATTGGACGCGTGGCATTCCGGCGAGCACCATTCGGCCCGCCCTCCCGCCGGCCACCTGGTATAGGTCTCCATGTACCGCTGTGTCCTGGTGGGCCAAGAAGGTGACGAAATTCGCGACATGCTCTGGTCCCATCCCGTTACGCAGGGTATTGAGGATAGTGGGGTCGCTGTAGGCGTTTTCGGTCATCGGTGTCCATGCTGTGGGCATGAGGGTAGATACTTGAACGCCGACTCGGTCGCCCTCCATCGCCAGGGTGTTTCCCAGCGCCCAGATCGCGCCCTTGGCCGCGCCGTACGCGCTGGCCCCAGGGTTGGCTAGGATGCCACTCGACGAGACGAGAATCAGGCGTCCAGAGCCCGAACTCACGAGGTGGGGCCAGGCCGCTCGGGACAAGTCTGTAGCGCCCTTAAAGGAGACGTCGAACACTTTCCAGAATTCTTGTTCGGGTTGCTCGCTGAATAGTCCGACGCGGATGATGCCTGCGTTGCTGACTACGATGTCGAGACGGTCGAAGGCGTTCAGGGCGGTGTCGACGATGGCCGGCGCGGTCGTTGAGACATCGTTCGTGTCAACAACCGCAGTGCCTCCGGCGTCGAGAATCTCGCGCACGACACCTTCGGCGTGGGGGGCCGACACGTCGTTGACAACTACTCGCGCACCACGTGAAGCCAACGTCATCGCGTGTGCCCGCCCCATGCCTTGTCCGGCTCCGGTGACGATCGCGACGCGCTGCTTGAAATCCATTGTCATCGCATCTCCTTGTTCGATTAAGGCAGTCGTAGACCATCGGGCCGATGGGCCGGTGGATCGAGCGCGTTCGAGCGACCAGAGGGACATGCCCGCTCGCGCGAGGAGAGTGCCCGGCAGCATTCGGTGCTGCCGGGCACTCAGGTTGGACGGCTCTTGAGTTGCTCACCTATGAGCCACCGTAGAGACGAGCCAGGCTCCTCCCGCATGGATGCGAGGCAGACGCTGGTCGCGCCGATCGCCGTCGCCTCGCACCGGACACGTTCATGTCGCCAGTAGTCAGCCGGATCAGAATGCCTGGTGAGGGCGCACAGCACTGTCGGCGACGAGGTGATCGTCGCCGGGCGCGGGTGCCCCGCCGATCCCGATCCCGCCTAGAAGCGTTCCATCGGTCGCGCGGATTGGGATGCCTCCCGGAACGGGTGTGATGGGGCGGTTCGGGCCGGCGGCGTGTGGAAGCCCGTGGATCGGCTGGCCCGGTGCGGTGAGTGGTTGGAGGTCGCTGGTCGAGGCGCCGATCGCGGCGGCGGTCCAGGCTTTCGCCTGCGCGGATAGGCCGCTGGCGAGGGTGCTGCCGTCCTGTCTCGCGAACGCGACGAGGTTGCCGTGCCGGTCGATGACCGCGGCGCTGATGAGCCAGCCGTGTTCGGTAGCCGATGCCAGGGCAGCGTCGATGAGCTCTCGCGCGTGGTCCAGGGTGAGGTCGTCCATGGTGGGTCTCCTTCGGGGTCCGGGTCAGTAGTTGATGGGATGGGAGTGCCAGGTCTCGGCTTCACGGATCTTCGCTACGAGTTCGTCGGCGCTGTAGTTGGTGATCCAGCCGGGGCTGCCGATCTGGATGCGCCAGCTCTGATCGAGCGGCCCGATGTTGACCGGCTCGAAGCCGAGCCGGTCAACCAGGGCCTCGACGGTTGCGATGCTCTCGGTATGGTCGCCGGCGATCGCGATCCCGCGCCGATCCGCCACCCCTGCGGGTCTGGCGTCGTTGGGGATGTCTGACCAGACGATGTGATTGAAGGCCTTGACGACCCGGCTGTCCGGGTACAGGTCCTGCACGTAGGCGGAGGTCGCGACGCGGTCGCGCTCCAGCGCGTCGATGGTGCCGTCGCGCCAGGGCACGTAGTTCGTTGCATCGATGAGGATCTTGCCGGCCAGCGCATCGCGGGGCAGATCGGCGATGGCGCTGAACGGCACAGCGACCAGCACCAGCTCGCCCTCTCTCGCCGCGTCCTCCGGGGTGCCGGGGGTTGCGCTGAGCTCGTCGGCCAGTGCTCGCAGACCGTCGGGTCCGCGGCGGCTGCCGAGGGTGACGGTGTACCCGGCTGCGGTGGCGACGCGGGCGACGGCGGTGCCGATGTGTCCGGCTCCGATGATTCCCAGATCAGTCATGGTCACAGTTCCTTTCGTATGCGGGGTTATGCGTGCGCGTCGGCAGGCTCGGTCTGCTGCGCGGTCTCGGCGGCCTGGCGGTGTCTGGGGAGGAAGATCGCGACCGTGATCGCGGCGGCCAGGATGAGCACGCCGTTGACAGCGATAGCGACAGCGAGCCCGGCGGCCAGCCCCGAGGCGCCGATCGCGGCGATGCCGTTGCCAGCGAGGGCGGCGGCGAGGACAGAGGCGATCAGCGGGGTGCCGAGCGCGAGGCCGACCTGCTGGCTGGTCGTCGTCAGCCCGGTCGCGAGTCCCTGCTCGCTGTCGGGCAGGCCAGAGGTCGCGGTGACGGTGTAGCCAACGATCGTACCGATGTGCCCGAGCGCCCCGATCACGATCCCGACCAGCACGATCACCCACGAGGCACCGTACGAACCCGCGACGGCGATCACGAGCGTGCCGACGCCTTGGAACACGAGCGCGGTGACCACGAGGGCCTTCTGCCCGTAGCGGCCGATGATCTTCGGCGTGAAGTTCGCCGCGACGACCGAGACGGCACCGATAACGGCGATCATGGCACCGGTGAGCACGGCACCCATCAGCAGCACGTCTTGGAGATAGAGGGTTAGCAGGTAGGTCAATGACGACATCATCGAGAACGTAGTGAGCCCGGCGAGGTTCCCGAACGCGACCGTGCGACGCCGCAGCACCGCGACCGCGACCAGCGGGTCCTTCGTGCGGGACTCGACGATGAAGAACACCACCAGCAGCACGAGCGCCCCGGCAAGCCACGGGTAGGCGTCGGGGTGCGCGAGGCTGGTTTCGCCGGCGACGGTGAGGCCGAACACGAGGCAGGTAAGCCCCCCGCTGATGAGTAGCGCACCGGGAAGATCGAGGCGCGGCTTCGTGGCAGGGCAGGTCTCGGTGAACAGGATCGGGGTGAGGATCAGCACGATGATCGCGATGGGCACGTTGATGAGGAACGCGGCTCGCCACGACAGGCCAGCGGTCAGCAGGCCGCCGAGCAGGGCTCCGGTGGTGAAACCGGCGGAGATGAGCGCCCCGTTGATGCCCAGGGCGCGTGCACGCCGTGGGCCTTCCTCGAACGAGGTGGTCAGCAGCGACAGTGCGGTCGGGGCGACTGCTGCTGCGCCGAGCCCCTGGATCACCCGGCCGGCGATGAGGAACCACGCCGTGTCTGCCAACCCGCCCATGAGGGAGCCGGTGCCGAGCAGGGCGATGCCGGTCAGGAACAGCAGGCGCCGGCCCGTGAGGTCTCCGAGTCGTCCGAAGAGCAGGCCGAGGCCGGCGGCGGGTAACGCGAACGCGGTGATGATCCACTGCAGCCCGGCCACGCCGATGCCGACGTCGCGGCCGATCTCGGGCAGGGCGACGTTCAGGACAGAGAAATCGACCGCGAGCAGGAAGCTCGCGCTCAGTAGGACGACCAGCTTCCATCGCTCAGCGCGGGAGAGGCGGGTATCGGAGAGTTCAGGCATCGGGGTCTTTCTCGGGGTAGGGGCGGTGCGAGTCGTCCGGTCGCGGCTCGCACCGCAGAAGGAGGACGAGCAGAGGCAGGGGGTTCAGGCGGTCTCGTGGACGAGGACGGTCTTGCCGACCGTGGTGCCGTCGCGCAGCGCGGCGAGCACGCGCGGGGCATCCTGGATCGGCGCCTGCTCAGCCACGTGCACGGTGACCTCGCCGGCGGCGACCAGGGCGAGAGCACGGCGCAGGTAGATGCCAACCAGGTCCGGTTCTGCGGCGGAGAGCGCGCCGAGGTTGAAGCCGAGCACGCCGGTGCCGCCGAACCAGAGCGTGTTGCTGCTGACTGCCTGGTCGCCAGCCTGTGCCGCGTCGCCGACCGCGAGCAGCCGACCGCCCAGGCGCAGCAGGCCGAGACTCGTCTGGCGGCCCGGCCCGGAGACGGGGTCGGCGATCACGTTGAACTGCCCTTGCTCCGCGCCATCGAGGTCCGAACGCAGCCACACCTCGTCGTATCCGAGATCGAGGGCGGCCTGCCGCTTCGCCTCGCTGCCGACAACCCCGACGACGCGGCCGGCACCAAGCCGTCGGGCGATCTGCCCGAACTGCGACCCGAGGCCGCCGGCGGCGGCGTGGACGAGCACGTGCTCGCCCGGCATTAGGTGCGCGATCCGTTCGAGCGCGATGAGTGCGGTCGTGGTGTTCGAGGGCACCACCGAGGCGAGCGCCGGGTCCATCCCGGCGGGCATCGGGGCGACGAGCCCGGCATGGGTGACGGCGACCTGCCCGTATCCGCCTCCGCCGTTGATCGTGAGCGCGGCAACTCGATCGCCGGGCGTGAATCCGGTGACGCCCTGGCCGAGGGCTCGGATGCGGCCGGAGGCTTCGATGCCGGGCACCCAGGGCAGCGGGTTCGGCACGAACCCACCCGCGAACAGCGCCTCGACGTAGTTCGCTCCCGCGTACTCCACGTCGATCGCGATCTGCCCCGGCGCTGGCTCGGGTGCGGGGATGTCGTCGTAGCTCAGCCCGTCGGGGCCGTCGTAGCTGGTGATCTGCACAGCCTTCATGCTCTGCTTCCTTTCCTCATGTTGTCAGCAACCTGTATAGTATAAGCCTACTTACTAATGCGAGCGGAGGAGACCATGGACAAGCGCGAACTCGGCACCGGCGGCCCCCAGGTGGCACCGATCGGCCTGGGCTGCATGGGCATGAGCTGGGGCTACGCGGAGAGCCGCCGCGACGACCACACCTCGATCGAGGTCATCCGCCGCGCCCTCGACGCCGGCGTTGACTTGCTCGACACCGCAGCCGTCTACGGCGACGGACACAACGAGCGCCTCGTGGGTCGCGCCATCACCGGTCGCCGCGATGAGGTGGTCGTCGCGACCAAGGGCGGTCTCGTGGTCGACGACCTCGCCACCAAGCGGATGCACCGCGACGGCCGCCCCGAGACCTTGCGCCGCCAGGTCGAGGACAGCCTGACTCATCTCGGCGTCGACCGGCTCGACCTCTACTACCCGCACCGCGTCGACCCGGATGTGCCGATCGAGGAGAGCTGGGGCGCTCTTGCCGCCCTGGTCGCGGAGGGCAAGGTAGACCGTCTCGGCCTCTCCGAGGTCTCGATCGCGCAGGCCGAGGCCGCGCATGCGATCCATCCGGTCTCGGCGATCCAGTCCGAGCTCTCCCTCTGGACCCGCGATCCCCTCGGCGACCCGGCCACCGACGCATCAGGAGACGGTGCCGCGGGCGCGGGCACCGACGCCGGCGGCGACCTGCTCGCCTGGACGCGGGACCACGGGGTTGCGTTCGTCCCGTTCGCGCCGCTCGGCCGCGGCTACCTCACCGGCACCCTCACCGCCGATGGGTTCGAGGACGGCGACTTCCGCGCCACCAACCCGCGCTTCGCCGCCGACGCCTTCGACAGGAACCAGGCGATCACCGACGAGGTCGCCCGCATCGCCACCGCACACGACGCGACCCCGGCGCAGGTCTCCCTGGCCTGGCTACTCCGACTCTCGGGCAACATCATCCCGATCCCCGGCACCCGTAGCGGCACCCATCTGACCGAGAATCTCGCCGCGACGGAACTGCAGCTCACCGAGGACGAGCGATTGCGCCTCGACCGGCTCCCGGCGGCGCACGGTTCCCGCTACTGACACACTGGTTGGGCAAGGAGCGAGAGAGTGACACACCTGAGACACCCTGCGCTGATCGTGATCGACGTCCAGCGCGGATTCGACGACACCGACTACTGGGGGCCGCGCGACAACCCGGACTGCGAGGCCAACATCACCGCGCTGCTCACCCTCTGGAGGGAGCGCTCCTGGCCGGTCGTGTTCGTCCGCCATGACTCCACCCACCCGGAATCGACGCTCGCCGTCCGTACGCCTGGGAACGCCTTCAAAGACGTCATCACCGGCGAGCCCGACCTCCTGGTCAGCAAGACTGTGAACTCAAGCTTCCACGGCACACCCGACCTGCACGCCTGGCTCCAGCAGGAGAGCATCG
>NZ_BAFB01000060.1 GCF_000248075.1 Gordonia otitidis NBRC 100426
GCGGCGCTCGCAGGAGTCGTTGCTCCATGTCTGTCGGACGGGAGCGCCTACGATCTCGGCGCCGGAACCGCGGGCAAACCCGTGTTGGTCAACATGTGGGCGGTGTGGTGTCTGCCGTGCCGCCGTGAACTCCCGGTTCTCGCTGAGTACGCGCAACGCGCAGGCGATCGGGTTACGTGCTCACCGTGCATGCCGAACAGGGGGCGGGCAATCCGTACGCGGTCCTGACGTTCCTGCGCGAGATCGGCGTCCATCTCCCGACGGTCCTCGACGTCGACGGCAAGGTCGCCGCCGCGTTGCGGGCGCCGAGGGTCTTTCCGTCGACCATCCTGATCCGGCCGGACGGCACCATCGCCACGACCCTCCCGAAAGAGTTCGGCAGCGCCGACGAGGTCGCCGATGCCGTGCGCGACGCCACCGGTGTTGCCACGTGACCCATACCGATCATCCCGCGCGGGAACCTCATGTGGGGCAACTCGTCGACACCGAGCAGGTTCCGCCGTGGCTACGGCAGCTCACCGGCAACGTGACGGCCGTGACCGACAGCGTCCTCGGCCGCGGCGGCGATCGCACACGGTGGGCGTCGATGCTGCGTCGTGACCGCCGTGCGGCGTCGGTGCTGATCCTGTTCTCCGGCTCGTGGGATGCCGACCCCGATTACCCCGGTGGACTGCCGGCAGACGCCGAGGTATTGCTCACCGAGCGTGCGCCGACGCTGCGTCAGCACAGCGGGCAGGTGGCTTTCCCCGGCGGCTCGTTCGATCCGGGCGACGACTACCCCGTCGGCACCGCGTTGCGGGAGGCGACGGAGGAGACCGGACTCGACCCGCGGGGCGTCGACGTGCTGGCCAATTTGCCGAGCTTTCCCGTGCCGGTGTCGAACTTCGAGGTGATACCCGTCGTCGCGCACTGGCGAGAGCCCGGACCGGTCGGCGTCGTCGACCGTGCGGAGACGTCGCGTGTGGCTCGCGTGAACCTGCGGGAGATGTTGGCACCGGAGAACCGCTTCCAGGTACAGCGCTCGGTGCTCGGGGCCCGTGCCTACCGCGGTCCCGCGTTCTTCGTCGACGGGTTGCTGGTGTGGGGTTTCACCGGTGGACTCATCGCGGCGGTCAGCGACGCGTCGGGGTGGGATGTCGGGTGCGACCACAACGACATCCGGCCGCTGGAGGAGATGATCGAGCGAGCGGGGTCGCAGCAACTCAGCGGCTTCCCCACGGTGCGTGACGAGTCGCGTGCCGGTGACGACGGTCGGGGTGCGAAGACCTCCGAGGACACCTCACGGTGAGCGGGTCGACGTGGGTCGACGTCATCGTCATCGCGATCGCGTTGTTGGCTGCGCTGAGCGGCTGGCGTCAAGGTGCGGTGGCTTCGGGGCTGGCCGTCGTCGGCGTGATCCTCGGCGCGATCGCCGGCATTCTGATTGCGCCACATGTGCTTTCCCGCATCGACGATCACGGGATGCGGCTGGTCGTCGGAGTCGCACTGCTCGTGGTGCTGGTCATCGTCGGCGAGACGTCGGGAATGGTGCTCGGACGAGCAGCGCGCGGCGGCATCAGGTCGACGGCACTGCGACACGTCGACAGCGTGATCGGGCTGATGCTGCAGGTGATCGCGGTGTTGGTCGCGGCGTGGCTGCTGGCGATCCCGCTGGGTCGGTCGTCGTCACCCGAGATCGCCAGTGCCGTGCGTGGATCCACCATCCTGGGCGGCGTCGACTCGATTGCACCGACGTGGCTGCGCGACTTCCCGACGCGAGAACTCGGCCCGATGCTCGACGACTCGGGGCTTCCCGAGGTGATCGGTCCGTTCGTGCAAACCCCGGTCGCCAGCGTCGATCCTCCCGATGTGACGCTCGTGAATTCGCCCGCGGTGTCGCAGGCGCAGCCGAGTGTCGTGAAGATCGAGGGTGTCGCCCCGAGCTGTCAGCAGGCGTTGGAGGGCAGCGGTTTCGTCGTCTCGCCCGAACGGGTGATGACCAATGCCCACGTGGTCGCCGGTACGCGTCGACTGAAGGTCGAGACCCAGGCGGGCGACTCGCTCACCGCCAGAGTGGTCCTGTTCGACAGCCGCAACGACATCGCGGTACTCGACGTCCCCGGACTTCGCGCGAGTGCCCTGCAGTTCGACGATTCGTCAGCGAAACCGGGCACGGACGCCATCGTGCTCGGCTATCCCGAAGCCGGGCCGTTCAACGCCACCGCGGTGCGCGTGCGCGAAACCATCAACCTCTCGGGACCCGACATCTACCGGACAAGCCAGGTGCTGCGTGAGGTGTACACGGTGCGTGGCTCCATCCGGCAGGGTAATTCCGGTGGGCCGATGATCAACTCGGACGGCGACGTGCTCGGCGTCGTGTTCGGCGCCGCGGAGGACACCGCGGATGACACAGGCTTCGTCCTCACCGCCAAGCAGGTGAAGTCCGACCTCGACGCGTCGGAGCAGCGCACCGCTCGTGTGAGCACCGGGGAGTGCGTGCACTCGTGACAGGCCAGGGGCGGCGTCAGTTGTCGCCTGGTGCAGCCAGCAGATCGGCGAGCAATTTGCTCACCTCCACCGGACGTTCCTGGTGGGCGAAGTGGCCACTGACCGGGATGGGACGGTAGTCGAAGTCCGACGCCCACTCTGCGCTCGCAGCAACCGACTCGTCGGTGATGTACGGATCGTCGACGCCGCGTATCGCGAGCACGGGGATGGACAACCGCTTCTCCATGAGGTCCATGAATCTGACGCCATCCGGACGGAACTGCGAACGGAACACCCAGCGCTGGTACTCGAGACTGCAGTGCGCGGCGCCCGGTATCTGGATTGCCGATCTGTTCTTGTCCACGGTGTCGGCGTAGTCGGCGGTGTCGCGCCACAGCGGTCCGGAGCGCTCGGCGAAGTACTCGGCGACGAATGCGCCGTTGCGTCGCGTCAGGCGACGCTCCGCCAGGCGGGGCACCTGATTGCTCAGGAAGTTACCGAGGAACGACGACCGTTGGTCGGGGTCACGCAGGACGTCTCGTCGTAGCACTCGAGGATGCGGTGAGGACACGACGGCGATTGCGCGCACCGCTCGAGGGTGCAGGGTGGCTGTTGCCCAGCACCCCAGCCCGCCGTCGGCGTGGCCGACGAGCGTCGCGCGGGTGTGGCCCAGTGCGCGGATCAGACCGTTCGTATCGCCCGCGAGGGTCCAGCCGTCATATCCCCGCGGGGGTTTGTCGCTGTCGCCGAAGCCGCGCAGATCCACCGCGACCGCGCGGTACCCGGCTTCGGTGAGGTCGACGAGCTGGTGTCGCCAGCTCCACCAGAACTCTCCGAAACCGTGGAGCAGCAACGCGAGCGGGCGGTCGGGATCCGACTGCGCGGCGCCCTCGTCGACCTCGACCGCGTGGAACCGCACGCCGTTGGCGCGGACGTCGAGGTGACGCCAGGGCCCGGAGAACCGGACGCTGGACGGGTCGGGGGCCGCGGCCAAATGTCAGGCCTCGCGCGCGGGGGGTATCGCCGGATGGCTGCCGTCCTGTGCGGCACCGGCCTCGTGACGACCCGGCAGGACCGTCTGCACTTCTTTGACGCTGTTGATGGTCTTCTTCGGCCCGCGGACCTTCTTGAACACCACGTAGCCGACGAACGCCGCGATGAGCGTGATCAGAACGAGGATGCCGAACACGATCAGGAATGCCGCCCAGCGCGGAACCCACTCGTCGAGAAGTTCGGCGAGGAAGAAGAAAAAGAAGAAACTTGCGTAGAGCGCCATCACGCCCGCGACGATCAGCAGCCCCGTGCCGGTGCCGGCCTTCTTCGCGTCGTCGACCAACTCGGCCTTGGCCAGAGCGACCTCGGACCGGAAGAGCGTCGACACGCTCGCGGTGGCGTTCTTGACCAGACTGCCGACGCTGGCTTCACCAGACGAGTCGCGGTCGGCATCACTCAGCGGGATCGACGGTGTCTTCCCCCCGGCGTTGCGGTAGTCGGACCGGCCGGACTCGTTTCCACTCACAGCATCCTCCGTCTTTGGGTTCTCCTGCCATATGTTGCCATGCGCGGCTCGCAACGGTTGTGCCCGCCGCCGCGTCGACGTGGCGTGTGTTGGATGAGTCTCCGGGGTCACGGGGTGCCGGCGTCCGCCTCGGAACGCCGTTGTCGCAGCGTGGCAAGGGCGGCGACGGCGGGCTCGACGTCGTCGACGTGGGCGACGAGAATGCTCGCTGCGACCGGACCTGGCAGTTCCACGAGCGCCTGGGCCACCCTGCTGCGCGCCGATGACTCGAGGTTCCCGTTCTCGAGGAGTCGGCCGAGTCGGGTCGCGATCGAGTCGGACACCGACGCGGTCTGCGCGAGCTCGCTGAGGATGTCGGCGGCGTCGACGTCGTGTGCGCCTTCGACGATCATCGTCACGAGTGGTTCGAGTACCTCGAGGTGTCCTCGGGCTCCGAGAGCCAGAGCCGCGGTGTTGCGGACCGCAACGTCGGCGTCGGTGAGCGCGCTCCGCAACACCTCGACGGCGGAGTCGGTGTGCAGTTTCGCGATTGCCTCGACCGAGCGGCGCCGCACCTCGGGCTGCGGTGAGTCGAGGCCTGCGGCGAGTGCCGTCTCGGCTGCTGGGTCGGCGGCGTCGGCCAGGGCCCAGAGGAGAGCGCCCGCGACATTGGTATCCGTCTCTGCCAGAACGGCTTTCGCGAGCGCCTCCGCCGAGAGGCGACCATCGCTCGCGGCCAGTGCTGCGCGTTGACGGCGCGTGGCCGACCCGGAGTCGAGGTCCTGCAGGATCCGGACCGTTTGCAGCACGTCCAGCCAGTCTGCGGGTGCGGAGTCGGCGATTCGGGTCAGCAGGGTGAGCAACTCGGTGTCGCGCGAGAGTCGTCGGCGGGTCTGATCGATGAGGTCGTCGACCATCGCGGTGGGCTCCGTGGATTCCGGTGTGTCCAACAGCGCTGCCATGCTGGCCAGCGGCACACCGAGCGCGCGCAATCCGATGACTCGGAACAGTCGTGCGATGTCGTCGGGGGAGTAGTCGCGATAGCCGCCCGACGTGCGCGTCGTCGGGCTCACCAGGCCCAGTCGGTCGTAGTGCCGCAGCATCCGGACGCTCACGCCCGAACGCCGCGACACCTCACCGATGAGCATCGGGGTGCTCGATCGGTGCGCCTTGAAGTGTCGCAGCCCTGCGTGCCTGCTCGACCGCGGCGGAGAAGTCGGCGTCAGGGTCGGCCAGCAACCGTCTGGTCGCTAGGGCATGTACGCGGACGGCTTCGGAGTTGCTCGACGCCGCGACTGCGAGCGCATCCTCCGCAGCGGTTCCCAGTTCGGCGAGGGCGCGGCTGAGGCTGCGCCGGACCTCGTGATCCCCACGGCCCAGCTCGGTGACCAGTTCCGCGGCGAGGTCGGGCGCGCCCTCTTCGGACACCAACGTCACGGCGGTGCGCCACGCGGTCCGCGCGACCTCGTCGTCCCGATCGTGCAGTAGCGCGGCGACGCGCTGGTACACGGCGCGATCGCCGAGTTTGGACAGTGTGTGCAACGCCTGACTGCGTGCTTGCGGCGCTGGGGAATCGAGCTCCGCGACGACGCGTGGCACGGTGAGTGCCGCCGCCTGCCTCGTGATCGCCCAGGTCAGCATGTCGCGGACGAAGAAGTCGGGCTCGACACTGCTGCGTCTGACCAGCTCGTCGACCACCGTGGTGTCGGTTGTGGCGGGTGCGGTCCCCGCTGCGAGCGCGGCCCGTAGCCGAGTCGACGAATCCGGCGCCGACAATGCGTCGATCAGTGTGTGAGTCATCGCGATCACCTCCGGAATCCAGTCAAAACCCTGTCATCGTGTCAGGGTCAAGCCCGGAATCGCCGTGATCGCCGATCCCACGGAAGCGGCTCGCCCGTTTCCACTCATTTTCTTGCTCACCGACGGCGCCGACCTGGTCCTTTGCCGGTGGGCGCTGTGGAGAGTGACTGGAATCGGGCGAGCCGTCGGGATGTCGTCGTATTCGGTGTGCGCTCAGACCCGTCGGCTGCGGATCGCCTCGAACACCGACGGATCCACGAGCGTCGAGGTGTCGCCGAGTTCGCGGCCCTCGGCGACATCCTTCAACAGGCGTCGCATGATCTTGCCCGAGCGGGTCTTGGGCAGTTCGGGAACCACGTTGATCTCGCGCGGCTTGGCGATCGGGGAGATCTCGACCGAGACCTGCTCACGGAGTTCGGCGATCAGTGCGTCGCCGGTGTTCTCGACACCTTCGCGCAGGATCACGAAGGCGACGATGCCCTGGCCGGTCGTCTCGTCCGCGGCACCGATGACCGCCGCTTCGGCGACGCCGGAGTGCCCGACCAGTGCCGATTCCACCTCAGCGGTCGAGATGCGGTGGCCGGAGATGTTCATGACGTCGTCGACTCGGCCGAGGACCCAGAGCGCACCGTCCTCGTCGTAGCGCGCACCGTCGCCTGCGAAGTACCAGCCCTGCTCGGCGAACCGTGACCAGTAGGTGTCGCGGTAACGCTCCTCGTCGCCCCAGATGCCGCGCAGCATCGACGGCCACGGCTGATCGAGGACCAGGTATCCCTGCTCGCCTGCACCGACGGGCTTGCCGTTGTCGTCGACGATGTTCGCCGAGATGCCCGGCAGCGGAGCCATCGCCGAACCGGGCTTGGTCGTGGTGACGCCGGGCAGCGGCGAGATCATGATCGCGCCGGTTTCGGTCTGCCACCAGGTGTCGACGATCGGCGCCTTGTCGCCGCCGATGACCTCGCGGAACCACTTCCACGCTTCGGGGTTGATCGGTTCGCCGACGCTACCGAGCAGACGAATCGACGACAGGTCGTGGGCGTCGGGAATCTCGCGTCCCCACTTCATGAAGGTGCGGACGAGCGTCGGGGCGATGTAATAGGTTGTGACGCCGTATTTCTCGATGATCTCAAAGTGGCGGTGTTCGTTGGGCGAGTTCGGGGTGCCCTCGTAGACCACCTCGGTCGCGCCGTTGGAGAGCGGCCCGTAGACGAGGTACGAGTGCCCGGTGACCCAGCCGATGTCTGCACCGCACCAGAAGACGTCGCGGCCTTCCTTGTGGTCGAAGACGTAGTGGAAGGTGTAGCTGGCCTGGGTGAGGTATCCGCCGGAGGAATGGACGATGCCCTTCGGCTTGCCGGTGGTGCCCGAGGTGTAGAGCAGGAACAGCGGATGCTCGGCGTCGAAGGCTTCGGGTTCGTGGTGATCAGACGACTCGTCGACGGTGTCCTCCCACCACACGTCGCGGCCGTCGACCCAGTTCAGATCGGGATCGTGGTTGGTGCGGCGCACGACGAGGACCTTCTCGACGGACTTCGCGGCGTCGTCGCCGGTGCCGAGTGCCTCGTCGACCGCGGTTTTGAGAGGTGCGGGCTTGCCGCGGCGGAACTGGCCGTCGGTGGTGATGACGAGTTTGGCTTCAGCGTCGTCGACGCGAGAACGCAACGCACCGGCCGAAAAGCCCGCGAAGACCACGGAGTGGGTCAGGCCGAGACGCGCACACGCCAGCATGGAGATCAGCGCTTCGGGCACCATCGGCATGTAGATGGCGACCCGGTCGCCCGCGACGAGTCCGATCGAGGCGAAGTAGTTGGCTGCCTTGGAGACCTCGTCTTTGAGCTGGCTGTAGGTGATGTCGCGCGAATCGCCCGGTTCACCGACCCAGTGGATCGCGACGCGGTCGCCCTTGCCCGCGGCGACGTGGCGGTCGACGCAGTTCACCGAGACGTTGAGCTTTCCGCCGACGAACCACTTGGCGAACGGCGCGTCCGACCAGTCGAGGACCTGGTCGAAATCGGTGTCCCAGTCCAGTCGACGTCCCTGCTCCGCCCAGAATTCGAGACGGTCTGCGTTGGCGTGGTCATACAGCGCCGCCGTGCCGTTGGCCTGGGCGACGAACTCAGGCGACGGCGGGTATGCCTTGGCAGTGGGTTGTGCAGTGGTGGACATCTTTGAACAGTGCCTTTCGCTCTCGGTACGCGTTCGGTGTGGCCTGCCGACGTGAGGTGAGACGGGCCGGGGTCTCATAGTGAGGGTAGTCACGTTGGGGTGGCGTTGCACCGGCCCGGGGGGCGGCTGCGCCGAGGTGTCGGTTCGCTGCGACGAGCGGTCGTGGGGCAGTGTGCACCGACAGTGCGTCGCCAACCCGTGGATGGGGGTCGGCAGGGCGCGTGCGAGTGATCGATTACCGTGGCGACCTGTGACCACCGATCCTCTCGCGCCGCTCGTGGAGTTGCCCGGCGTGCGCGAGGCCGCCGATCGTGCCCGCGATGCGCTCGGCGCCGTGCACCGGCATCCGGCGAACCTGCGCGGCTGGAACAACACCGCGACGGAGGCGTCGTGGCGAGCGGGTCGATCGTCTGCGGCGATCGACGGGGGGAGCGTCGAACTCAGGCGCGACGGAGACTTCGACGACCCGATCCTTGCCGGCGCGATGCGCGTGGCCCAGGCGCTCGACGGTGATTCGCTCGAGCAGTTGACCTCGGTGTTCCGCCGTGCGCCCGCGCAGGCATTCGCGCGGTTGCACGTGCTCGCCGCCAGCGATCTGGTCGAGGACCCGGAACTACTCGGACGGCCTCGGCCCGGTGCGCAGGTGGCGGCGCGGCTCGACCTGCTCGGCCAGTTGATCACCGGCGCGACGTCGGCGCCTGCACCGGTGGTGGCCGCAGTGGTCCACGGCGAACTGTTGACGCTCGACGCATTCGGTAGCGCCAGCGGTGTTGTCGCCCGTGCGGCATCGAGACTGACGTCGACGTCGAGTGGACTGGATCCACACAACCTCGGGGTTCCCGAGGTGACGTGGTTCAAGAAGGTCGACGAATATCGTTCGTTGGCAACGGCATTCGGCTCCGGTGATCCGGCCGCACTGGCCGCATGGATCGTGTTCTGCTGCGAGGCGATGGTGGCGGGAGCGACCGAGGCGAAGTCGATCGCCGACGCCGCTCGCGCGGGATGAACTCCCCCGCAGTCGATTTCAGGCGTTGAATCCGGTTGTGGTGATTGGGTCCGAGGGCCCGACCCCGGACAGCACTGCGGGCGGCCCACCTGTCTGTCGACAGGTTGCCGCCCGCGTAGCACGGACCCAAGTTACCAAGCGTGCTGCGGTGGGTTGTGGTCACCGCCTCGGCGAGGAATCGCTTCCGCGAGAACAGGTCTCCTTCGTCGCGCTGCCCTTGCTCTCTGGTCCGCTCACGGCATCCGTCGATGTCGGTGCCGGACGAACTCTCGGACCAGGCGTGGCGCTGCAGGTGTCGGAGTTGTTGCTCGTAGCCGCGATGTCGCAGGCGCACAACACTTGTGCCTAATGCGGCGTGCTCCGCGTGGGTGCTTGCCGCCCGTGCTGGGAGTGCTCGTCGGGGGGTTCGGTCCTTCTCTTCCGGCTCGAACTTTGCTCGACGAGGTTTCCGTGATTTACGTTCTACACCGTGATCGACGTCACATCAAGCCCTCTCATCAGACTGATCGACGGCACTGCAACGCGGATGGGATTCGACGCGGTGTGCGCCGGGGTGTGGGCGACACGTCTGCGCAGTAGTGCGCCATCGGCCGGCCGTGCGCTGTAGCGCACCATCCCGTGGCTGTGGCGCACCATCCCGTGGCTGTAGCGCACCATCCCGCGCGTGTGGTCGGGCAGCTTCGTGAGGCGACTTCCCGTTGACGCGAATGAACATCCGACAGCAATGACCGACGCCGGCGAGACCCGCCGGGGCGCGCGATCAGCCCGATTCTCGGGTGACATCCGGTTAGACATCTTTAACTGCGTCGTGTGCAACGCTTCGCGCACTCAGTGTTTTCGCAGTTCAGGGCGGTGTGTGTCGCAGTTCGGGGACTGGCGACGCCAGCGCATGACCAAATATCGTAAATGCGCGCGATGAGTGTTCTCACCTGCGGTTGGAGTGTGTATAGTCGGTATCACCCGGTTCTTGATTGAGCCGGTGCCTTTCAGCCCGACCCCCCGGGGCTGAAACGCGACAACCCCGGCCCCCTCCCCCCTGGCCGGGGTTGTCCTCTGTCTGGGGGTCGTTTGTCTTTTCAACTTCTTCTGCAGATCAGCGCCTTCCGCGTCCGACGTGGGTGTCTGCGCGGCGACTCTGTGAGATTACCCCTTTGAAGCCGCTATTCACCACACCAAAGCGCGGTGCGTGGGAAAATGTGCTGACCATCACGATGAACAAGCATACGTTGTCGGTCACGCAAGTTTATCCACAGTGGCAGGTATGTCCACAGATTCGGGCGCAGTGAGCGCGTCGAGATCCGGAGCCGGTACCCGCCGCACATGCTGACATGCATGTCCGACCACCTGCTCTCCCTCGTAGAAGACCCTCTGCTCGACGACGTCGCACGATGTGCGGCGGCGGCCGGGTACAGGATCGTCTCGGGCGACGCCCACGACTGCCGACGTGACTGGTTGACAGCACGAGCAGTCCTGGTCGACCCGCCCGCGGTCGCAGTACTCGCCGAAGGACCACTGCCCCGGCGTGGTGGTGTCGTGCTCATCTCCGACGTAGAACCCGCGTCGCGCACCTGGCGCGATGCGCTCGACCTCGGCGCCGTCGACTCCGCCGTTCTGCCGATCGACGAAGCACATCTCGTCCGCATCCTGACCGAACTGCGGTTGCCGGCACCGCAGCAGGCCGGGGCCTTCGCATTCATCTCCGCCCACGGAGGGGCCGGTGCGTCGACGCTCGCTGTCGCGAGTGCCCTCGCCGCGGTCGACAGCGGCGAGCGCGTGTTGCTGCTCGACATCGACGACCTCGGCGCGGGATTGGACCTCACGCTCGGACTGGAAGGGCGGGAGGGCCTGCGCTGGCAGGATCTGTCGTTCGACGATGGTGCGGTCAACGGTGAGTCACTCCGCAACGCACTACCGCGCTACAACGAGATGCTCGCGGTGGTGACGGGGCGACGTGACGGCTCCCGACCACTTGCCCTGAGCACAGTGCTTGCCGCGGTCGATGCGGGCCGCGCACACGGAGACCTCGTGATCGCCGACCTCCCGCGCGCCGACACTCCCGTGGTCCGTGCCGTTGCCGAATCTGCCGAGTTGGTTGTCGTGGTGACGACACCGACGGTCGCGGGTACCGCGGCCGCCCGACTGCTGATCGATCGATTGTTGACGACGTGTGCACGGGTCGAACTCGTGATCCGAGGGCCCGCTCCCGGCGGACTGCGTGCGGCCCATGTCGCCGATACCGTCGGTGTGCCGCTGATCGCGACGATCCGTCCTGATCCGCGATTGCCCGCCCGCCTCGAGGCCGGTCGAATGCAGGTGGCACCGCGCAGCCCACTGGGTCGAGCAGCACGGTCGGTTTACGCCCGGTTAGCTGACGCCAGGGCGGTGGGCCTGTGAGTAGCGCAGCGCCACAGAGACCACTGCGTCCTCAGGACGGTTCCGCGCCCTCCGACGAAGCCCTGATCGACCGCGTGCGTGAACGGCTCGCGGCTGAGTCGGCCGAGCCGACTGCCGCGGTGATCGCCGAAGCCATACGTGCCGAGTCGGGTGGAGTACTCGGCGACACCGACCTGCTCGCAGCGTTACGCCATCTCCAGACAGAACTCACCGGCGCCGGACGACTCGAAGTACTCCTCTCCGAACCGGGCGTCGCTGACGTGCTCGTCGTGGGGCCGACGCGGGTGTGGGTCGACCGTGGCAGCGGTCTCGAACCCACGGACGTCACGTTCGACGACGATGCGGCCGTCCGACGACTCGCCGCACGGTTGGCACTCGGCGCGGGAAGGCGACTCGACGATGCACAGCCGTGGGTCGACGCCCAGTTGACCTCGCTGGGTCGGCGTGGACTGACAGTGAGACTTCACGCTGTCATCCCACCTCTGGCGGCCGATGGCACCTGCATATCGCTACGAGTGTTGCGTACAGCGGGAATGGATATGCGGGGCCTGATCACCTCGGGTGCGATCCCCGACGAACTGGTCGGCGTGCTCGAGGCGATGGTTGCCGCGCGCCTGGCCTTTCTCATCGTCGGCGGCACGGGTTCGGGCAAGACCACGCTGTTGAACGCGCTGATCGGCGCAATGGATCCGGCCGATCGTGTGCTGTGCGTCGAAGACGCGCTCGAGCTCTCGCCTGCACATCCGCACGTGGTCCGTCTCGTCGCACGGACGTCGAATGTCGAAGGGCGAGGTGAGGTCCCGGTGCGGGTACTGGTGCGCCAAGCGCTGCGAATGCGGCCCGACCGCATCATCGTCGGTGAGGTTCGCGGTGCGGAGGTCATCGATCTGCTCACCGCGCTCAACACCGGCCACGAGGGCAGTGGCGGAACGTTGCACGCGAACTCGACGTCGGAGGTACCCGCTCGCATGGAAGCTCTTGCGGCTCTGGGTGGCATGAATCGAGAGGCGTTGCACTCGCAGCTCGCGGCGGCGGTG
>NZ_BAFB01000059.1 GCF_000248075.1 Gordonia otitidis NBRC 100426
AGACCCGCATCGTGCGGGTCCGGCTCTCACTTTAAGGGCACACAGCGAAATGTTCGGTGAGTGATGCAGGGCAGTGGACGAAGGTGTGGATAACGTGCTGGCTGTCGGCGCTGTGTGATAGGGCTAGTGCGGGTCGGTGGTGTGCGGCCCAATGTGTTGTGCGCGGCTGTGTCACGTCGTTGTGGTTGAGTCTGTGCGCTGCGGGGGCAGCTTGATGACCGGCCGAACCTGTTTGCCGAGTGTGCGGCACCACAGGTGGAATCGGTAGCAGCGCTGGCTGTCCCATGAGTGGGTCCACGGTTGTGCGTAGGGCTTGCCGCACGCGTAGTACTGCCAATGCCATTCACAGGCATTGGCGATGCCGGTGCGTGGTGTGCCGTGCCGGGCAAACCGTTTCTGCCAGCGTGGATACCACAACTCGGGGGTCTCGTGCAGCGTGGTGACGTGCGCTTCGCGTCGCCGGTAGTTGGTAGTCGCGTCGAGATGGTTGCCGACGGCTGCGACTCGGTTCACGAGCTCGGTGGTTGAGATGTGCATCCGTGGCGAGACATTCATCGGTATTCGCACTGCGCTGGCCGCATCGATACCCAAGATGAGTCCGGCATCTTCCCAACTGCGCACTCCGGGCAGGCGGCGTGCGCAGCACAGGGCGACGAAAACTCGTCCGGTGGTGTCGAGTACGCCGAGCGTGTCAGCGAAATACTGCTCGTAGAGGTGTTGTGGAATGCATTGGGGCACTGCGTGTGCCGGCACGCTGATGGGGGGCAGCAGTGTGGCGAGCTGGAAGGACACCGTGCGTTTGGGTGCGATCGCCTTGATCGTCAGCCGGGAGGTTGTCTTCGTCAGGTGCGTATGCCCGGCAATCCATGCCAACGGGCCGGCCTTGTCGGAGGGGATCCGGTGGAGGTGGGCGGCGAGATAGTCGGCGGCGGAGTCGGGTTCGGCGTGGTCCAGGATGCCGACACTTTCGGTGAGGACACGACTACGTGCGGCGACATCGTGCAGTGGTGACTGCGACAGTCGTTGTCGCGCTGTGCCTCTGCCGTTTTGTTGCTGATGCACAGCGGGCGTCCAGGGACGGTCCTCGGCTGCTCCTGCGGCGGCGAGATGGGTGAGCAGTACCGTCAGCGAGTACACGTTGAGCAGGTAGTCGTGGGGCCGTGTTGGCTGACCCCACATTATGATTTTCTCTGCGTGGGTGGCGTCGAAGAGGGTTGCGGCGGCGCGGATTTCGTCGTCGGAAACCGACATAACGGTGAGGTCGGCGAGTGGTTGGTCGCAGGTGACGACGGTGGTTCCGCTTCCGGAGTAGCGGTTGTCGCAACGCTGGAGGTCGTCGGGCAGTGCTGGTGTCGTGTTGATGCGGAAGCGTTGGTGACAGTGTGGGCACGTTTGGTGCAATAGGCAGTGATGCCAGGGGCAGATAGTTGCGTGCGGTACGTGCCACCACAGCGGCCGCACAGTGGGTTGCTCGGCAATGCAGCGGGGGCAGATGTGGCAGCCCACGCGCGGTTTCCACGGCAGCAGTGTTCCCGGGCCCACCTGTGAGGATGGCGCGTACCGCAGCAGCGACATTGCGCGTAGACGTGGTTCGGGTTGGCCGGTCAGGAGGTTGATGGCCGACATGATGGCTGGATCTGGTGCGTGGCGAGTGGGTGAGCTCCGGGTGTTTCGAAGTGTCACCGATGCGGCGTCGCTGACCAGGTGGGTCATATCGCGGCTAGCGATGCCGTTGACAGCTGCGAGCGTGACCAGATAGCTGTCGATGTCTTGGCCAGGGCGTGGGTCGAGCGCGACGGGTAGCGGTCGGATCGTCATGGCGAGTTTCCGGGCTGTGTGCTGGCGCTGTAGCGCGCTAACACGGCGATCTCGAGGTCGTCTAAAGGAATCGGTGAACGGGGTAGTCGACTTGGAAATGGCAGCGGCACAAGGCTATCGCCAGGTATCGAGTAGGCGTACAGGTAGTTAAGCAGAGCGAGGTCGGCGACCGTGTGACCGGTCGCTGGAAAGTTGTTCCGAGCATTCGTCTGGTGATGTGGCTTGCCGCTATTTGGGCTCGAGCAGTAGGTGTGTCGAGGATGTTGACTATGGGTCCGTTGCTGTTGCGGCTAATGACCTCCATTGTGGCGCGCCGCCACAGTGTTACTGCGGCGAGCGCGAAGGTCGGCGGGTGTATCGGTATCTGTTGGCAGCGGGCGAGTTGGGTCGGCGCGGTGGAGACGGACAGCTCGGGCAGGAGTGTGGTGGTGTCGGAGGACAATTGCGGCCACTGGGGTTCGGCTAGTCCCCTCGCATCACGATAGAGTCTGCCGAACCAGCGGAAGATGGTGCGGTAGAACGTGTCACCGGATTGAGCGCGTGCGGCACAGTCGAAGATTTCGTACTGGATTGCCATTGTGTTGGCGTTGAGTTCTCGTTGCTCGCTGGTGCCGTCGGTGAGGAGTACGCGGCAGCGGCGGCATGCGAATGTAACTGGCAGATACCACTCTCGAAGTTCGGACACGTCGCTGCACTGTCGACAGAACTGGCGGCGCGAGGTGTTCAGTTCCATCGGCTCGCAGACGGAGAACCCGGGTATGGCGTCGACAGCCATGGATCGAACGATTGTTGCGGGTAGCCCTGATGCGGTGCTGATGTTGTTCACCGTGGCGAGGTTGGGGTGCATCACAAATTGTCCTGCGCCTGTGATCGTTGAGATCGGTACCCTGTTGCGCTGGGCGAGCCGGGCAACGAAGCTGTTGAGTGATTCTCCCGGTTCGGGATCGAGTCGTGTGGGTAGCAGGATCATGCGACTGCCTCCTGAGCACGGCGGCTCCGTTTCGTTGTGGCGGCTTGACGGCGGTGCTGGGCGGCTCGAGCGCGATCGGTGATGACGGTGTTGGCGATGACGTCGGCGGTTAACGATGGTGACGTTGCGTCGGCGATGTAATCCGAGCAAGCGTCTACGACGAGTTTGATGATGTCACCGTGTCGGCCACCTACCCGGCCGGTGATCGGGCCGGCGAGGACTCGGGACAACAGGTGTGGTGTGATGCCGGGAATGTTGGGCAGCAGCAATTGTTCAAGATCAGCGAGGATTCTTTGGATGGCTGCACGGCCTTCATCGGTGGTGGTCTCGTACTTGTTCATTGTGAATGTTGTTGATCGGCAGGCGATTTGAGGATCGTCGGCGATGTCGCTGCCCTCTAGGTCGGCGCCGACGATGATCATCGTTGCTCCCAGGACGCCGAGTTCGGTGTTAAGGACTTTCAGGTGGTCGAGCAACTGGCGGCCCAGTACTTTGTGTGTGCGCAGTAGGTGGGCGTCGTCGATGACGACGATCTTGACTTTGTGTGTTCGCAGTGCGTGTAGCGCGCGTGCCGAGCACGCGCCTTTCGAGCCTGTGATCGGCAATCCGAAGAATCCGCAGATCGCGGCGTCGAGGTCCCCTTTACCGTCGGCGGAGCCGACGTTGAGCCACACGATAGGGATGTGCGCGGCGTGCACACCGAGCTGCGGGTTGAAGGTGGGCAGGGTGCCGACTATCAGCCGTTGGGCGGGGATCTGCTGGAGGTAGAACTGCCGGCACAGCTCAAGCATCATCGTTGATTTGCCCATGCCGTTGATTGCGGTGACGATGGGGATCGTTTTGGCACCGGGCCGGCTACATGAGTTGCGTTCTATGACCGACCGCAGTTGGGTTTCCATGCGTTTTGTGGTGGCTGTGGGCAGGTACAGGTAGCCCAGCCAGCCGGTGATGATGCGACGCTGATCGTTGGTGAGGGCGTTGACAGGAACGTCGGCGAGGGCTGGTGGGGCGGGTAGTGCGGTGGCTGCGAACTTGTGGAGGTCGTAGGCGTCCATCGGGCGGTCCTTTCACGGGGTGTCATCGAGTCCGATGTAGTCGGGCCACATGGCGGTGGCGTCGAGGTCGACGACAGGCTGATCGGCAACTGCAGAAGACGGTTGAACAGAGTCGGATGCGGTTGCCGCGGACGTGCCGTCAACTGAGCGCGGTCCGGCTCCCTGCGGCCGGGCGGCTTGCGCCGCAGCGTGCTCTAGTTGTGACGCGGTGCAACGTATTTCAGCGGCGAACAGTGTTCGTGCAATGTCGGGTTCGTGGCGTTGATCGGTGAGTTCTTCGAGTTGTTCGAGGATGTTTGTTTCAGCAGTGCGGATGGTCAACGCGTTGTTGCCGCCTCGGTCCCGGATGCGGGCGCGCGCTCGTTCAACGACTTTCGACGTCATTGGCGCCAACGTTTTGTCGCGCCCGCGCCACGGAATGTCGTGTATCTGGTCAGTGTCGGGATCGTCGAACCACAACTGAGAGAGATCGTTGTCGTCGACGAAGAACGGCATGGCGCGATCCTCGGGCCTGAATTGGCCCGTGTAGGTGCTGCGATAGTTGTCGAGGACTGGGGCGCTGTAGACGAGGTTTCGGTGTTCTATCCCTGTGTGGTTGGGGGTCAGCCATACGACGGGGAGTAGCTGATAGAGAAGGTCGTGGCGCTGGGGGACGTCGATGCGGCCGCTGGCGGCGAGCATGGCGTCAAAGGCGTCGAGAGGGGAGAGTCGAGCTCCTTCCATCTCGGGTAGGACGATCCCGGTGTGCCAGTCTTGGTGGTAGTCCAACGCGATCCACTTACGTAGATGCTCCTGCAGTTGGCGCCAGGTGACCAGTGGTTCACGGGCGACGAGCCTGCCGCGTTGTGTGCTGTTGCGGCCTTTGTAGCCGTGAATGCTCTGCAAGCACGCTTGCAGCGTTTCCCACCAGCGTTCGATATGGGCGTTGTCGTTGGATTTGCCGCCGCGGTTGGGCAGCAGGTCGATGCCGAGTTCGGCGAGGAGTAGTTGGGTATCGGTAGCGATGTTGATCGATCCGCGGTCGACGCGGAACCCGTCGGGCCACAACGACGGTATGAGATGCACACCGTCGAGGGGGCTACCCTTCACCGTTTTGCGTGTCCGGCCCGGCCCGGGGAAACTGACGTGCGCATAGGTCAGATCGAGGGCGGAGGGCAGCCCGGCCCACCGCCAGTCGGTGACTGTTGTGCCGTCCACTACCATGTGGAAGGCCCGCAGGATGTCGTAGATCAAATACCGCAGATCGACGCCGTTCGCCGACATGGGCACGACACGGCATGCGAGGACCACTCTGCTTGCCACGTCGATTGCTGTCAGAATTTCCACGCTGCGGGCGGTGCCGTCGTATTGGTCCAGGACGAGGTTGTCGCAGCGAGTGGCGTCGATCGCGACGATTTGTCCGGGCCGGATGGCCGGGTATTCGGTGTGTCCGGACACTTCCCGCAAGCGGTCGGAGCGTTGTGCGCGTGAGGATTTGCCTCGCCTCGCCATCAATTCGGCGAGGAAACTTTGTGTTGCGCGTTGCGGGATGTGGAGTCCGTCGAGACCGTCGCGTCGTAGTGCCACACGCACACGCCGGTCGATCTCTTTGACACTGACCGGGGATGGGTCGCCGTTGAGTTTTGCGACCTCACGCGACGCGTGGTCTCGAAACTGTTGGGGGACACGGTCGAAGGCCGGGCTTCCTCGTGTTTTTCGGTGGTCGACGAGCCCTCGCACACCGTCACGTTTCCACTGTCTGACCCATCGTTTGACTGTGTCTCGCGACCCCGGGAGCGCTGTGATGTGCCCGTATGCAAGGTTTTTGGATGTGGTCGGATTGTGGCGTGCCTGCTCTCGCAGCATGAGGGCCGCAGCATCTGCCTGTGTGTTCAGTGACTCACCGTGGACGGGTCCGAAAGGACGTAACGGTTCGTCTGGTCGGGCCAATGCAGGGTGGCCGTCACGGTAGCCGTGGACGATGAGATGAACGATTTCGAGTTTCGCGAGCGCGTCGTCGCGGGCATCCTGCGGCAGGCCACTCCACCAGGGTTCTAGGTCTGCGTGGACGGGCACGGCTGCTGTCGGCCCTGTCATCGCACGCAGCTCGCCGAACGATGCCCACCCGATCTGGCGGCTGGTGCCGTTCGCTGACATGATCTCGAAACCGGTAGGGCAGTAGTCGGTGACTATCCCTATACCGTCGGCCAGCAGGACACGTTCGCCGATGCGCAGGGTAGTGCGTGCACTCATGCAACACTCACCGTGCTCTCTGGTGTTAACCGGACGGTGAGGTCAACGACGAGTGCGCTTGTCGCGACGAGATGCCAGATCGTGGAGATGATCTCGCCGCTGCCGTCGTCGAGGTCGAACAACGCTCCCAGCGTGGTCGGCTGCGCTGCTACTGCCAGGACTGCGTGCCGGTGGGTAGCTACCCACGGGCACATTGAGTACCCACGAATCGTGGTGTGGACGCGGTAGCCGTTCAGCCACATCAGATTGATGCGCTCTTCAATCGTCATGCCAGTGAACAGAGCGTAGGACCAGCCGACCGCGGCGGTAGCCTCACCCATTTCGGCAGCCAACTGCTCCACGCTGTCATCCACCAGCGAGCTCGGCTTGCAGTCCCACACTCGGACACCCCCATCAGTCACCTGCAGGAAGTCAGGTGTGTGTGTCCCCGATCTCGGCAGAACGACTCGCAGCGGCTGCGGCACCACATGTTGTGATGTCCCCGGCCGATCGAGGCGGCGATGCAGATCGTGCTCGAGACCCGACTCGAGTTCATGAACGCACGTGTCGAGTTGGGACCACACATTCACTGTGATGTTGCGGCTGCTGGTCGACTGCGCCACCCGGCGCATGGGGATAAATGCACCCGCTTCATCTCGGGTGATCGCGATGGGATCGAACGTGAGCTCGCTGCCGTCATCGGCACGGCGGCGCCATACAACTTCACGCAACTTTTGCTGTCTCGCAGGCGAAGAAGCTGTTTGCTGCTTCCGCTTGACATCGTGCTGTGCGCACGCTGATATAGACATATCCCTCCTTGAAGGGTTTCGAATCGAAGCGCCAGGCGGCTAGTCGTCCAAACTAGAGCCGCCTGGTGTTTTCGGTTTTTGGGAACGACACAGAATGTCGACCAGACACAGTTGTCTTTCGCTGGTGTGAGTGCACCTCCAGATACACGGCTTTGTCCCCGCCATCGGGGTTGACCACATTAAAACACGCACTCCGTGCAGCGCCGATCTTTTCAGTTACGTGCAGCGGCCTCACGACCGGCCAGACAGCGACCGGGATAGAGCACGAAGTTTCCCAAAACTATTGCACTGCAGGGCGCCTTTCGGAGAGACGCTTCCCGTGTGGATTGCGCAGCATCACCGCTAGGCACGTCACGGTATGTCCCCGCCGCGTCGGGCAAAGGCACCTATTCACATCCCCAAAGCGGGTGTCTGGCGCGTTACGGAGATTGAGATTCGACATCATCGACGCCGTATCCCGCAAGCTTTTGGTCGAATGGCGACAGCGAGCGGCCGGCTGATCGGCTGCCACAGGCACCACGATGAACCGAATACGACGTCTGCAACGTGAACGCCTGCGTCCCCGATCCAGAACACGTCAGCGCGACACAGTTCAGGCACCACGCGGTCAGGCCTCGATCCCTCCCAGGAGGGGCCATTGGCAACTGCGTACGTTGTCAGCGGTCGTGGGATCCGCCAACATCATCGGACCGGCTGTCGGGTGTGTACGTTGTCAGCGACCCGACTTCTACTTGCACCAGTATTTGCACCAGCAGATTCCGAAAATGACCAGGTCAACGACTCGCAAGCTGGTGCAAATAGATGCACAACTGGTTCAAGTTCCCTGCATCTCAACTGTAGAGACCTGACAAAGATTGACAACAAACCCCGCGATAGATGATCACAACCACCCACCACACCACCCCGATGTCAAAGTAGGTGACATCACCGCAGATCACAGGGCATGTCCGCAGAAATCCGGGTTGCCATCTTTGACAACACCACGTCAGCCCCCGGGGCTGCAGCTTGCCTGCCTACCCACGGGTCACGACGACGCGTGGTTCCTCCGCGAACCCGCCTACGAAATCTCAGGCCATCGCAATCCGAGCGCCGTCAGCCACGGTTCGAACAGGCTGCCAACGATCCAACGACCACGACCTAACCGGATCGGGAACCAACGTCCGACGGCTCGGAAATTTCCTGACGACAGACCCATCTAGCGAGGTTGCGGTGGACCTGCTTGCGGCTGGTCCATCTTCATGTTCTCGCACCGCGCCTCCTATGCGAGACTGGACCTGTAGGACGTGGCCACGGACCGTCAAGAGAGGGACGACGCCGATAGGCGAAGTCTCCAGGCTTGCAGACGAGGTGGATGATGATGGAAACGCGCAACATCGGTGGTCGGCTGGTTGCAGTGCTTCATAGTCGTCCGACCGTCGGGGTCCATCACACGCGCGCGTGTTGAAGGGATATCCGTAGAACTCGGTTGCGACTCGTTCGAGATCGTGAATCTGTATGCAGCGGAGCTACCTACCTCTCGGTCTCTGGATACAGAGCCGCTCTCCCTGGCGTGGGCAGAGGGACGACGTGAGATCGAACAGGCGGTGCGCAAGGCAGACACGAAGGCAGTGCTGCTGGGATACGGGGTAGGGTCACCCGCTGGCCTGCAGCGCACGTGTTACCGCGAGCAACTCCGCTGGCTCACCAAACTGCTGGTCTCAAGCGGGCACGCACCCTGGACCTACGGGGACCGTCCGTCTCATCCGTCGCGATGGCAACGGATCGCTCATCGCTATAGGCCGGGGAACTCCGTCTACGATCTGGCTCCGGAGATCCTCCGGCAGCACGAGGCGGGGAGCCCCTCTGGAAGTTGGCAAGGTCGTGATTCAGTCGCCAGGGTGAGAGCTAGTGGTGTGTCTGGGATTTGATGTGGTTGAGGGTGTCGCGTTCTCGTTGGACTTTCTCGATGATGGATTCTGCGGTGGCTTTCCAGGTCACGGGTTTGGCATCAAGGTTCCAGTGCTGTGCCACGTGGGTGATGGCATCGGCGAGGGCGGCGACGTTGCTGAACGTTCCGCGGCGTGGTCGTTTATCGGTGAGTTCTTTGAACCATCGCTCGATGGGGTTCAACCCGGAACTCGAGGTCGGCGTGAAGTGCAGATGGCAGCGGCGACGATCCCTGTGTGACAACCACTTCTGAATCTCAGGGGTCTCGGGTGCGGGAAAGATCGTCGAGCACGACGTGCACCGACGGACCACACAGTACTGCGACGTCGATCTGGTTGAAGAACCGCAGCACCTCCGATGGCTAGGTGCGCGAATGTCAGCGTCACTTGTTCACGAATTTGAGCGTCACTGAGGGCGGGATCGGGCTCGGAATGTTCACGAATTTGAGCGTCACTCGGCAGGCGCTGCGGTTCCGTCGGTGAGTCGGTTGCGGGTGTGGGCGAGGCGGTAGGAGTCGGTGCCGGTTTCGATGATGTTCCCGCCGAAGGTCAGCCGGTCGACGATCGCGGCGCAGAGGCGGGGATCGGTGAAGGTTTTGGTCCAGGCGCCGAAGCTGTCGTTGGAGGCGATCGCGACGCTGTTTTTCTCCTCGCGTTCGGTGAGGACCTGGAAGAGTAGCTCGGCACTGCGGCGGTCGAGTTCCATGTACCCGAGTTCGTCGATCAACAGCAGGTCGACGCGGCCGTAGCGGTTGATGGTCTTGGTGAGTTGCTTGTCGTCGGCGGCTTCGACCAGCTCGTTGACGAGTTTGGTGGCGAGGGTGTAGCGGACGCGATAGCCGGCCATCGCGGCCTCGGTGCCCAGGGCGATGAGTAGATGGCTCTTGCCGGTGCCGGAGTCGCCGATCAGGCACAGCGGTAGGCCTTTGCGGACCCAGTCGCATTTGGCGAGGGTGTGGATGGTCGCTGGGTCGATGTTCGGGTTGGCGTCGAAGTCGAACATCCGCAGCGACTTCTCCCGCGGGAAGCCCGCGGCCTTGATCCGTCGTTCGGAGCGTCGTCGGGCCCGGTCATCGCACTCGGAGATCAGTAACTCAGCGAGAAACGCGCGATAGGACATCTGATCCCGTGCTGCGTCGTCGGCGACGTCGGTGAAGTGTGAGCGGATCGTCGGCAGCCGCAGCATGCGGCAGGCGGAGTCGATGGCGGCGTCAGCGGCTTGTTCGGTCAGTCCGGAACGGCGGGCAGTAGTCACAGCGGAATCTCCCAGGTGATGTGAGGTCTCGGTCGGGGTGGCGACCTATTCGGCAGGCCGGTGGCGCAGGAGCTGGTCGTAGGCGGCGACGGAAGGAAGCGGACGAGTATCCGGAGGCAGCGAGGCGAGGCGGTGCGCGGTCAGCGAGATGACACCCTGCTGCTCTGCGGGGGTGTCGAGATCAACGGCCGCCTCGGCGGTGTTGGGGTCGGTGTCTGCTTTGCGGGCCTCCAGGGCAACGGCGTCGGCGGTGAGCGCCCCTGCGGAGAGCGCTGCGGCGAGGCCGGCGACGACCTGTTCGTGCCGCATGTGCCGGTGCAGAAGGAGTACCTCGATGAGGGCTCGGGTGCCGGTCTGGTCCCCGTGGGCTTTGCGGGCGGCGGCCCACCAGGCGTCGTGGATCGGGGTGAATTTCCCGGCGGCGCGGGCCTGCTCCAACGCCGTCGCACCCGGTAGGGCGCCGGGTTTGCGGAGCAGTCCTTCGAGGTAGTGGTCGAGCTCGAGGCGGGTGCCGCCCTTGGCCAGCAGCCGCTCGTGACGGGCCACGATGTTGGTGCGGCCGTCGAAGACCTCCAGGTGCGAGGCGTGCAAGAGGACCCGCACCTGGCGGCCGATGAGCCGGACGGGGACGGAGTAGCGGTTGGTGCGGACGGTGACCTGGGCGTAGCGATCTACCCGTGAGGTGAACCAGGTCCCGGTCTCACACTCGCTGTCCGGCAGCGCGGCGAGCAGTGGCTGTTCGGTGGCGAACATCTGCCCGACCGTCTGTATCCGGTCCCCGATCCGCCGGGCATCGTCGGCCTGGTCATAGGCGTCGATCAACTGGTTGAGCTCGTCGATCGAGTCGACCTCCGGAACGGGGACGAGGTGGTTGCGGCGGAACCAGCCGATGTCGCCCTCCACACCGCCCTTCTCGTGAGCGCCGGTCACGCCGGGCTGGCAGTAAAACGGCTCGACCCCAAAGTGCGACCGCACGCCAGTCCACCGCTGCGACTCGGTGCGGGCCCGGGAGAACCCGATCACCGCCGCGACCGCGGCTTTGAGGTTGTCGTAGCGGATATGCCTCGTCGGGACCCCGCCGAGCACGTTGAAGGCGTGAGCGTGGCCCTCGAAGAACGCCTCCTGGCCGGCGGAGATGGAGACCCGGTGGACCGCCTTCCCTGAATACGACAGGCGCAGCGAGAACAGGTAGCAGATCACCAGCTCTCCGCGGAGCTTGATGCTGATCTCGCCGAAGTCGACCTCCGCTTCCTCGCCGGGGCGGTGCACCTGCGGAATGAACACCGCCGCTGGTGCCCGTCCGGCTTCGACGGCGATCTGTGGCTTGCGCTCGGCGACGTAGGCGCGCACCCGCGCGTAGGAGACATCCGTCATGCCGTGCTCGTCCATCAGGCGGGTGTGGATCCGGCGGACGGTATGCCGCTGCTTACGGGGCGCGTCGAGATCGGCGAGCAGGATCGCGTCGATCGCCGTGGCGTACTGGTCAACTTTCGACTGTCGGCGCGGATACCGCTTACGCTCGGTCGGCCACGCCGACCCGGCGGCTTCGTCGACGGTGTGCCAGCTGACCTGGTACTTCGTCTGGATCGTCCGACGCGAGACTCCGTCGCGTAGGTCACGGCGGATCGCCGCGAACAGCTCCACCTTCGACATCGACGATCCGGATCCAGGCATCAGCAGGCTCCCAGCTGCTCACGTTTTTCAACCCCAGGACACCAGCATCATCCCACCACCTAGGCAGTGACGCTCAAAATCGCGGACACCATCTTTGCCGAGCGTCACGCCAAGTTGCTCGTGGACGCACCGCAACCTTAGGCCCAATCTCCCAATCGCAGAAGCACACTCGAAGCGGATGGGTATCCAGGTGCAGGGTTCAGCGGTCCCGAATTTCCTCGGACAGTTCAATGATGACGGCGCGAAGGCGAGCGAGTTCCTCGACGCCGGCCGTAGTGGCTGTGTAGACGCGTCGCACCCGCCCGTCGACGACATGCTCCGCTGAGCTGAGCAGTCCGCCTTCTTCGAGGCGTTGCAGAAGCGGATAGAGGGTTCCGGGTGAGATGCGGTAGCCGTGGTGCGCAAGTTCCTCGGCCATCCACGCGCCGTAGACACCGCCGTCTTCGGCGGCGTGATGCAGGACGTGGACCGGCACGGCGCCTCGCATAAGGTCGCGCACCAGGTCCATGTCGGGCACCCTACCGAACCTCGTCTCGCCTGCCCGTGAGCTGCTGACGGATCACGTAGACAACGGCACCGAGCCCTGCCACCACCGCTCCGGCCGCGACGGACTGCCAGGGCAGGGTGAACGCGAGGAGCACGCATCCGCCGGCGCCGACGATCGGTATCAGTCGCGCGGGCCGGCCCTCGTCGGGGCTGAGCGTCCACGCTGATGCGTTGGCGATGGCGTAGTAGAGCAGGACGCCGAACGAGGAGAAGCCGATCGCCCCGCGCACGTCGACCGCGAGCACCAGCGCAGCGACGACGACTCCGACGGCGATCTCGGCGTGGTGCGGCACCTGGAACCGCGGATGCACCGCCGCCAGCGGAGCGGGCAGGTGTCCGTCGCGGGCCATCGCGAGGGTGGTGCGCGAGACGCCGAGGATCAGCGACAGCAGCGACCCGAGCGCCGCAACAGCACCTCCGATCGCAACAGCTACCACCAGCCCGGGCACTCCGGTCGCCCGGGCGACATCGGTGAGGGGCGCGATCGATGTGGCCATCGCGGCCGGACCGAGAACCGCGAGCGCCGTCGTAGCGACCGCCGCGTAGACCAGCAACGCCAGGCCCAGCGCCGTCGGGATCGCCAGCGGGATCGTGCGCTGCGGATCGCGGACCTCTTCGCCGAGCGTCGCGATCCGCGCATACCCGGCGAAGGCGAAGAACAACAACCCCGCAGCCTGCAGCACCCCGTACACGGTCGCATCTGAACCGATCGCCAACTTGCCCGCGTCGAGGGCGCCGACCCCGATCGCGGAGATCACCACCGCAGTGAGTACAGCGAGCACCACAGCGACGATCCCCCTCGTTAGGATCGCCGATTTCTGCACCCCGCGGCAGTTCACCACGGTCAACGCGACGACGGCGGCCACCGCGACCGCGCGGGCGTGCTCCGGCCACGCGTACGCGCCGACGGTCAGCGCCATCGCCGCACACGAGGCCGTCTTGCCGACTACGAAGCTCCATCCGGCCAGGTAGCCCCAGAACGGTCCGAGGCGCTCACGCCCGTAGACGTAGGTTCCGCCGGACTGGGGGTATCGCGCCGCCAATCGCGCTGAGGCGACCGCGTTGCAGTACGCCACCACCGCCGCGACCAGCAGGCCGATCAGGAGGCCAGATCCTGCGGCGGCCGCCGCGGGGCCGAGAGCGGCGAAGATCCCCGCGCCGATCATCGACCCGAGACCGATCACCACCGCATCAAACACACCGAGTCGACGCGCCAACCCGTCGTTCACTGCCCCAGTAGCCATCACTCCGCCTCCGCTCGACCGCCGTGCATCCGTGAGAACGGTAGTCGATATCTGAATCCGATATCGACTGCAGGAGATGAATTGCCTGGGCGTTCACC
>NZ_BAFB01000058.1 GCF_000248075.1 Gordonia otitidis NBRC 100426
ACAGATTCACCGAAGCCCTCGGCATAACCGACAAGCGTGACATCCCCAGCCCCGCACCGAGTGACGCTCAAATTCGTGAACACTACCCCTGTCCAAATTGGGCGTGACGCTCAGATTCGTGAACAAGTGACGCTCAGATTGGCGGACATAGCCACTCCGATTACCCGCACCCGGACCCGTCGCCAATGTCGAACCTATGCCTTCGCTGATCCCGATATTCAGGACCCACTGTGCTTCGTTGCCTGTTGGCGGTGTCGCACTAGGATCGATGTATGAGTGCAAGGCGCAGAGACTCCGATGCCCCTCGACTTCCCTCGCATGCTCAGATGGCCTGGCCCGCCTTACAGGCAATGATTCAGATCGGGCGACCTGCAACGAACGACGAGGTTCTGAATGCGGTAGCTACTGCTCTGAACTTGACTCCCGAGCAGCGTCAGTTGCCGGCGTCGGGAGGAAGGACGCTTCTCTCGTACCGCCTTTCGTGGTCGCGCACATTGCTTAAGCAGATCGGCGCGGTCGAAATCGTGTCGCCGCACACTTGGACGGTGACCGACCGCGGTCGTGCGATTGCGCCTGAAGATATTCGGCGCAAGGTCGATGAGTACCTTTCGCGAGTGTCAAAACCAAAGGCGGCGAACTGAATAGCACAAGGTGCGGCTTTTGTGCTCACAGGTGGGTGATCTCAATCGCGGCTCTTGGCCGCCGTTCCACTAGCCTGAACCAACAATGCGAGTGCGCCTGTAGTCGGGTTCAAGATGGCGTTGCGTCCGGCTGACCACGTCGGCGCGGCGACGACGTGTGCATGAGCCGCCGGGATTCGGTACTTCTTGTTCATCGATCTGAGTACGGGCACTAGCGCTTTGAGTTCCTGGGTGGGGAGTCCCTGGGTCTCGAGGTGGACGCGGACGGGGGCGCAGTCGGGCTGCCCGCTGATGGCTCGAGCGAGGTAAGTAATGCACGCTCCGAGTGTTTCTCCCTTGTAGGGTTTGAACCCGTACTGGGCGATGGCCGGGTCGAGAATGGTCTCACGCAGTACCAACTCGACTGCGGCGGCCAGTCCGAGTAGTGGACCTGAGTGGTCTGCGTCGTTTGGGGCCATGTTCGCGAAGTACTCGGCCGTGACTATCATCGTCTGGGCATCGTCGCTCAGAAGGTTCCAGATTTCGCCGAGGTTCGCTGCGGTTACTTTTCGTGTGGGGAATAGGCTCTCCTGGGGAACGTTGGCTATCGCATTTCTCATTGCGGCGAGTGCAGCATCCTGGTATGCGCCCGCTGTCTTTTCTGGATCGGCGACGTCATCTGACGTAGCTGCGGCGATCTTCTGTAGTGCTTTGTCGTCGAGGCCGGTCGCTGCGAGTATGAGAGTCGCTACGTCGTTGAACTGACTCTGCGCTAGGAGCGGGTCGAGCCCACACGATTCCAGAACTCCGTGGACGCTGTCTCGAAGCGTTGTTCGGCAGTAGTTGTGTGGGGAATAGTAGAGGATTGCACCTCGGACACCGCTACTTAGCCCCGCGTTATGGAAATATCCAAGGATCTTGTAGATTTCTTCCACAGGTTCACGGTCGGGCCTCTGTCGAAGCTTAGGATCAATTAGTACTAACTGACTACCGGTGATGGTCGAGACGGTAGCCGCAATGTCGGGATAGCCCTGAAAGGGCTTGTTCGTCGACTCATACTTCCAGCGGACGCTATGACCGGATAGGGCGGCCAGGCTTGCCTGGAAGTGTAGTGAGATATTCGCTGCCCCAATATTCCAGGTGTAGATTGCTCCTTCGCTGCGCCGAAGTAGGGTCCGGACTTCTGCCCGATCCGGGCTTCGATGGCTTTAGCGATTCCGTCGAGGCACCAGATCTCGAACAGTTTGGTATCGAAGCGGTCATCGTAAAAGTCCCACTCCATATCCCCGGGTTGCACAGCAGGATGCTGATCCAATGAGTGCTTTACCCATGCGAGGAGATCTGAATAGGGATCCGGTCGGGCAACGTGACCAGCGTTGATACGTCGCTCTACTGTGTAGATGAGATTGTCAAGTCGTGCCTTCGCGAACACATCTCTGGCCTGACTCTCCGTGCCGGCCAGTGACGGATTCCCTAGTGCGCGCCGCAGCAGCGATTCCATATTGGCCGCCTGACGCCGTTCGGGCGATTTCGGTGGGAGCTCGACGATCGGGAGAGTACCGAGTTCACGGCGGACCCAATGCACTGCATAGGTGAGCAGAATGTTCTCGGGTGTCGCAGTCTCTCGCTTGAGCAGCCTAATCGGATAACGGCGCGGCGTGTTTGTTCGGCCCCGCTGACGGGAATACCTCGCGAGATCGATCTGTCCGCGAATCGATCCGACCGATTCACTGGTAGTTTGAGTATATCGAAATGTCGGCTGCGCTGCGATTCTGTTGAGGATTCCAATCAAGCGCCGTCCGGCCGCCAAGGTGGTGCGGACTCGAACCACCGAGAGGAACTCGCTGAGGAGTTCGTCAGCTGACGAACTGCGGTTTCCTACTTGCGGCGTGGAGTGCAGGTCCCACGTTCTCGCGTCTGCGAAGTAGGTCGCGACCAGCGGGAGCGCAGCCGAGAGTGCGACGGAACGTGCGCGACCACTTAGCCTACCGGCTTCGACGTCGCGGGCGGCAAGCCCGGAGGACGGTGTGTTGCTCGCCATTGAATCTAGTAGCCCGTGGCCGCGGCCTGCGCGAGGTGACGAAGCGCTCGCGCGGTGCGCGGAAGGGTGGGCTCGCCAGTTACCCAATCATTGATTCGTTCAATCTGCACGCGGGTCAGGTCGGCGGCCTGCGGTATCAGGCTGTCGGCGATCGCAAGATCTAGCTTGGGAAGGAGCGCATCCTCGCTCCCGCCATCGCAATACGGTTCGTGCAAAGCGATCTGTTTGTAAAGGTCGAGCAGTTGCGCGCTGCCGATGGGCCAGCCGAGGTAGTCGTCGTTGTCGTCGGCGTAACGTAGCTGGTGGAGAAGCTTCTCGAGTAGTTTCGTGCACTTGACGACTTTGGGGCTCGTGACGAATCTTTCGTTGAATTCGTCCCTCTCATCGTCGGTGTGAAGATATGTGGCGGAGTACCACCTCGCTGCATTCTTGGTAAGCTGCTCGAGTTCCTGCTGCACTTGGCTTTTTTCTGGTACTCCGACGTATACGAATCGAAATCTCCGGCTCAATCCCTGCGAGAAAGTGTAAACGAAGTTGGTGTCGACGGTATTCATCGTGCCGATGATGCGGAATCGGTTGGGGATGAATATCTTGTTGGTGTGATCGTTTGCGCCGAACCAGAGCGGCAGAGGGCTGTCGGTACTGCCTCCTAGATACGTGTAGAGCGGGCCGATCGCTTTGTCGATTTCGGCTCGGCTGAACTCATCGATAATTAGCCAATGTGCCTGGTGTTCTTCATTCTCATCGGGGTCATCGTGGCGCGCGATGATGCTTGCGCACTCAAGGGCTGCTCGTGGGACGTGGCCGAGCCATGGAACCAGTGTTTCGCCAAAGGTTTCGGTAGCTGAGGGGTGAAGCCCTCCGATGACGTCGTACGTACTCCAATCAGCGGTGGCGGTCTCCAGCTGCGATGTTGCATCGAACGCTCGTGCGAGGATGGTGGAGAGTGTCGTCTTGCCGGTTCCCGGTGGACCTTGAAGCACAAGGTGGCCGCTGAGAAGTGCGGTCACACACCGCTCGATCAACGAGTCCACGTCAGGGAACAGCAGCCCCGACTTCAAGACGTCGTCGCTAACCCGTCCCGTCAAGGTCACAATGTCCGCTGATTCAAGTGCTTGGTCTGCAACCTGCCGGGTTGCCCGGTAGTCATCGTTGAATGTCAAAGGGACAACTGCCTCTGTGTTAGTCAGTTCGTGGAGGATCTCGTCCATCACGCTTGCGCTTCCATGTCGTTAATGGAGTTGATCATTTCGACCGAATTCTTGATGCGCGCGTAGCGCTCAACGCGCAGATGGACGCGGTGGCGTTCGTTGCGGCTGGCCTTCTTGACGGATGTGTCGACGGCAGTCACTCTCCATACCGAATCATCGACAAGGTGCCGTCGCTTTTCTGGCCCGTCGACGAGCGCAAACCTGTCACCTTCGCGCAGCCATCCTGCTGGTCCCGTTCCGATCGCGGTGATCTCTCCAACAGCACCATCGATCGAAGTCTCGATGCTCTTTACGCCAACGAATCGCCGCTCCAGCTGGCAGTTGATCCAGCGAGGTAACGGATTGAGGTTGTCGAATCTGCAGGCGGCCCTCGCGTCCCATGGTGGGCCACCGGTGCTGTATCCGTTTGTTGCTGCGGCGTCGAGGAGTGTCCGCTTGATGTGGACACTGTTTGACTTGCCAGTCGTGCGTTTCGTCCATGCGTCGAAAACTGCGAGAACGTCTCGCTCAGTATCGATTCCGACACCTATGGAGTAACGCCCCGCTTCGCTGAGGAGGTCGCCTTTGTGGGCCCGAGTGGCTTGGACACGGTAGTTGTTACCGTCTCGGCCTTTGCCCTCGTGCGTGATGTTCCAGGCGTACATCAGGAGGGATAGGCGAGTTTTGCCGCGAAGGAACACAACTCTTGACGGGTTGGGTCGACCCACCGCACCTGATACTGGCTCGGACTGCTGCACGGTCCAGCCATTGTCCTCGAAAATCGCTGTCACTTTGTCGACTGCAGACCCCATCAGCACACCATATCGGAGCGATGGCTGGAGGTAGGTTTACATGACTCGTGTTGCGTCGGTGTAGAAGAACCCGTCGTTGCATCTCAAGTTCTGCTCCAGCATGGTGCGCACTGCCTGATATGACAGCCCTTTGGGAGCGGCGCCACTACCGATGACTGCGCCCACCGAAAGGGAGTAGAGGTACTCCAGGCTTCGTTTGTGATTAGGGGTTCCGTGGGTGTCGTCGGGAAGCGTCAGCAGGTGCTCGTGCACCGCTTCGAGAGCGATTGCACCCGCCCCGTTGAGGTGGTGGGTGGCTCGGGTCGACGTGTGTTCGAATGTGATGATCAAGTCGTAGAACGGAACCATCTCGGCACCGAAGCGGCCTTTGTATCCTTTCATCGATCGCTGGCTCTTGTTGAGCAGAGCGACATTGGTCTGCGCCAGGCCTGCGGAACTAGTGGCGGCGAGTAGCGCCGACCACACCCGATCATCGGCGTTGTGGAAAACGACGCTTACGCGAGCACCCGGTGCAAGCACCCGGCTGACTTCTGAGAATGCCGAACCGAGTAGACGCTCGTAGTCGCCAAGGTTCTTTCCGCCGGCAGCAACGGGGAGCGACCTATTGACCACGATCTCTTGGTTGACATCGGTGATGTCGCCGAGCCAGGATTCCCACACGATGTTGCAGTCACCGTAGAACAGATTTGCGCCGAATGGCGGGTCCGTGAACACATAGTCCACGCTGCCGGCGGGCAGCCAGGACAGGTCTGTTGCTGATGCCTGGCGCGCCAGAACACGGTAGTCGTCAAGCCCCAGGGCGGGGTGTGTGCCGTAGAACCGTGCGACCTGTGCAGCCTGGTTTCGGAAGATCTCGAAGACGTTTCCCTCAGCGATCAGTTGCGGGATATAGAGGGTTCCGGTGAGTGGCCGTTGACCGCCGCGCGCGTTGTATCTCCTCATGCGTGTGGCGTGCCAGGCGGTGTTGGTGAATGCGAACCGCAACGCGTCGCGGACGTGTGTATCGGACTCGTTGCCGATGCTGTCCCACAGCGCGGACAATGCCAGTTTGGAGCGTATGGTCCAGAAGTCGGCGACGTTGCTGACTCCGTGTAGGTGCAGTGCCGATCGGCGGTACATCTCGCGGTCTGCGCCGAGAGGTATCGACGGAACCCATTTCGTCACTCGTTTTCGCGAGATCTTCTGCAGCAGTGCGAGATCGGTTTCGTCGACGTCTCCGCGTTGCAGTGTGCCGCAGGATGTGCAGGCTACGGCCTTTTCGACTGGGACGCTGGAGTGCGCGGTGCGGCCGGAACGCTGTTGCGTGTGCCCACAGGAGCACGAGATTGTTCGGGAACTACTGCCCGAAGAGTCCGTGGCGTCCCATACGCGTAGTTCTTCATCGCACGCGTCGCATACGTGGACGTCGCTCCACACGAGGTGGCGAAGCATGGCGTCCGCGCCGCACGTCGGGCACGATGACCGATACAGTTCGCGTTCGAGCGCGGTCATCGCTGCGCTCACGGTCTTGACGGCGTCCAGGAGGTGTTCGGGCGCAACTGGGTGGGTGTGGTTGTGGGCGAGATGCACTGCGCCCGGCGCCAGATCCGAGAGAATTGCGGATCTGCCGATGTTCTGTGCTGCCAGGCCTGTCATGCCCGATCCGCAGAACGGGTCGAGCACTGTCCCGCCTGGCTGTGTCGAAGCCTCGATGAACGGCTCGATGGCTGTTGGGGGCACTTTCGTTGGGTACGTGTGGACCTGGTAGGCGCTGCTACCTTTGGACGCCGACACAGAGTCGGGCAGCGGACGGTGATCTGTGAGCCTGGCGGACTGGTTTTCTCGATGCCTGTCAGACGTTATTGTCACGGGTTCGCTCCAGGTGTGTGCTCGGATAGTGGACTGCGCAGTGCCCACGCCGCATTCTTTAGGTCGAAGTTGTGCGCCAGCAGATCCTCGACGCCGGCGTAGGACAGGCCCGTCAATGGCCATCCACGCTCGAGGAGAATCCTCATGACATACGAGTGGAGGTATGGCGTTGTTCGTTGTCGTGGTGTCGCGGTCGTCAGGTGTTCGGTCAGGAGTCTGAGGATTTCGTTGTCGTCGCGGTTGCGGGTTTGTGCGCGAGGTTCCGCGTTGGTCACGCCTTCGCGTAGTTGCAGTACGAGGTCGAAACTTGAGACGCGTTCACTGTGCGTGATTTGTTTGATCCCTTTGAAACTGGGTTGTGACTTGTCGAAGGCAACTGCTGATTCGATGCACAGTCCTGCGGCGTCAATGGCACGCACGATGGTGCTCCACACAGCGTCGTCGCTGTTGTGGAACATGACGCTTGCCCAGGCTCCAGGTTTGAGGATCCGTGCGATCTCTCCGAAGCTCTCGGTCATGAGTTTCTCGTAGTCGTCGAGGGTCTTTCCACCGTTCTCTGCCTTCAGCGACGTCGACACCACCGCTTCCTCGGTGGCGTCGGTGAAGTTGTCGAGCCAGGCCTCCCATAGGAACGAGGCGTCTGAGTAGTAGATATTGGCGCCGAAGGGAGGGTCGGTGAACACGTAGTCGACACTGTGATCGGCAATGTGTTCGAGGTTGGTCGCCGACGCCAGATGTGTGGTGACGGTGCCCGCCGTTGGCGTGGTGGCCGCCGCGAGTTGTTCCACCGCCCGTAGCTTCCGTCTCAGCAGTGACATGACGTTGAACTCGTAGGTCAGCGATGCAATGTAGAGGGTGCCGGACAGTACGTTCGTGGGGCGCTTGGGATTCCACTGGTATCGCTTCGATGCGCGGTTGACGATCGCGGTCACAGCGAAACGCATCGCCTGGGGCGCACAGGTCTGTTGCGCGACACGCCAGGCAGCCGCCAGAGCTTGGAGGTTGCGGTCCGTGAAGAAGTCGGCCGACGTCGCAATACCCATGTCTCGGTGTTGACCACGCCACATCTCGCGCCAGGAGTGCAGTGGTGACGTGGGATACCAATCGCTGACGCGCTCGCGGCGCGGTAGCGTCGCGGCCTGCTTCTCGGATTCGGTCAGTGGACGCTGCTGACGGCTCTTACAGCTGCTGCACGACACCGATACCAGCACCGGTTGTGCGGGCCTAACTTGAGCTTTGGTCTTGCGGAATTGATGACCGCAATTGGTGCACGTCAAGTCTTTTCTGAGGTCGCCGGATTCTGCTCGCGCGGCGTCCCAGTAAAGGACTTCGTCACCACAGGAGGGGCAGACGAGGGTATCCGACCATACGGTGTACTCGATCCGCGCGGCGCAGGTGCAGTCTGTGCACACCGTCTCGTAGAGTTCCGTCTCGAGATCTTGTAGCTCGGCGAGCATGTTGCGTGCGGCTGTAGCGATGTCTTCGGCGGCGCCCAGGCCTGTGTTGTTGGAGGCGATATGCACTGCAGCGGGCGACAGGTCACTGAGGATGCCGTGACGGCCGGTCTGCAGCGCAGCCACTCCTGTCATACCCGAACCACAGAAGGGGTCGACTACGGTATCGCCGGGGTCTGTGTAGTACTCGATGAAGGGCACAATGCCTTCTGGCGGCACTTTGGTGTGGTAGCTGTGGGTGCGATAGAATACGGACCCCTTCGACCCTCTGACTTCCCCTCGGTACGGCTCGGAAACCTTTTTCGTCATCGATCGCCCTCCCTCTTCCCGAAACGGACGGCAATGGTGATGTCGAGCGCCACGGCCAAGCGTGACAGATTGACCATCGCGATCGCCTTGTCGCCAGCCTCCCATCGCGCGATCACGGATTGCGACGATTCCATTCTGCGTGCAAGCTCACTCTGGGTGAGGCCCTGCGCTTCACGGGCAGACCGGATCAGGTTCGCAACCGATCGGCGGTCTGCAGCGCACGACCACTCCCTCTCTGACACAGCTCGAATGCTATATCCTCCGATTCGTCTTGCTCGCCTGACACGCCGTGCCGCGGCGGGTCACCGCCGGCCATGGTCGACGAGGCTGGTGCCGTTCATGACCGCGACTGTACGGCGGCAGTCTGACATTCTCGGCAGGTTCTCACTCTGACGAACGGGGAGAGACGATCCTCGTGATGAGTCTGGTTTGGGAGTCCACGGACCGGGGCCCGACGTTGCAGACAAGGCCTGAATCCCCTCTCCTGTCAGGAGATTCACTCCCAGGATCGCCATTTGGGGAGGCGGGCACTGCGAGAGCCCACTTGCGGTAGCGGTGGCGTCGGTCGACATCCCATTCTCGTGACCATTCTTCGGTGAAGGGGAGTCCGCAGGCGTGGTGTTGCCAGTGCCATTCGCAGGCGTTGTGGTAGCCGCTGTCGCCTTGGGTTCGTCGGTATTGGGTGCGTCGCCATTGGTGGTACCAGCGGCGGGTGGTGGCCATGCGCCGCACGGTACGTTCACGCTGTCGGTAGTTGATGTGGGGATCAAGGTCGCTGTCGAGGGTGGTGAGACGTCGGAGGAGTTCGGCGTTGGTGATTCGTGTGTGGGGGCTGACGTTCATGGGGATCTGTTTGGCGTCGGCGGCACTGATGCCGATGGCGTGTCCTGCGTCGGCCCAGCTGGTGATTCCAGGTATTCGGCAGGCGCAGCAGAGGGCGATGTAGATGCGTCCGGTGATGTCGAGGACGTCGAAGGAGTCGGCGAAGTGCTCGTCGTAGAGGGTGTGCGGGAGGCATTGGGGGATCACGGATGCTGGGATCGTCAGCGGTGGTAGGAGGTGGGCGATCTGGTGGGAGATGCGTCTGCGGGGTGCAAGGGCTTTGGCGGTGAGCCGGGAGAGGGTGGGGGTGAGTCGGGT
The DNA here is from genome assembly GCF_000248075.1 of Gordonia otitidis NBRC 100426. GTDB lineage: Bacteria > Actinomycetota > Actinomycetes > Mycobacteriales > Mycobacteriaceae > Gordonia > Gordonia otitidis. Next base: position 9,415 of record NZ_BAFB01000058.1, read on the forward strand.
GTGGCTGACGATCCAGGAGAGGGGGCCGGCCGGGGAGTCGGGGATGGTGTGCAGTGCTGAGTGAGGTGGTCGGCTGCGGTGTCGAGGTCGGGTGAGGCGAGGATGGCGGCGGCTTCGGTGAGTAGTTGAGTTCGGGCTCGCATGTCGGTGGGGGGTGAGGCCGACAGTCGGGTCTTCGTGGTGTGGTGGCTGTTGGTGTCGGTGATGATCGCCGCGGCCCGGGGTTGGTGGGTGGCGACTCCGGCGACGCCGAGGTGGGGTGAGGAGCAGAACGAGTCCGTAGAGGTTGGCGAGGTAGTCGGTGGGGGATGTGTCGGTGCCGTAGGCGTCGACGTGGGCTCCGTGGGTGGCGGTGGTGGTCGGGAGGTCGGTGAAGGGGGTGGCGGCAGGTCGTGGCGGTGAGTCCGCCGCCGGTGACGTTGTTGTCGCAGTGTGCGAGGTCGGCAGCTAGTGCGGGTGTTTGGTTGAAGTGGAAGGGTTTTCGGCAGGTGGGACAGGTTCGGGTGAGAACCGCTTTGGTCAACGCCTTGAGCAAGCCATCCGGGCCGGTCAATGCGACGCCCTCGGCGCGGCTCTGTCGCACCAGATCGCCCAATGCAGACTTCTCCGCGGGAGAGAGCTCTCGCACCGCCACGGCCCGCTCAGGCCCACCTCATCACCCGCCGCGCCCGGACCGCTCGCGCTGCTGCTGCCGACGTCATCGACGGTCGGCACGTCCTCTACCTCAGTGTTCACACCATCGAGTGTGTTACCCATCACAGTGATTCCTCCTGCTCCCACGCCGGGAGCGATCAAAACCACCTACACCGAATCAGCGATAGACCCCGCTACTTTCTTTTCCCATCTGCGGTAGCGGCCGCGGCGGTCTCGGTTCCAGCCGTACGTCCAGTGTTCGGTGAAGGGGGTGGCGCAGGCGTGATGTTGCCACTGCCATTCGCAGGCGTTGAGGTAGCCGCTGCGGCCTTGTGTGAGGGGATAGTGCCTCTTTTGCCACATTGGATACCAGTCGTCTGTGACTGACTGTGCTAGAACGTCACGCTCGCGTTGGCGATAGTCGATGGTGCGGTCGAGCGCGTTGCCAAGGCGCTTGAGTTTGGCGAGCAGGTCCGCGGAGTCGAGTCGGGTGCGTGGGCTGACGTCGAGCGCGACTTGTCGGGCCATTGCGGGGTTCATCCCGAGTGCGGTGCCGGCCTGTGCCCAGGAGTCGATTCCGGGTAGGCGTCTGGCGCAGCATAAGGAGAGGTAGATACGGGCGGTGGTGTCGAGGACGTCGAAGCTGTTGGCGAAGTGTCGTTTGTAGAAGTGATCTGGGATGCATTGTGGTATGGCAGCGACAGGGAACGAAGCTTGAGGCATGAGGTGCGCGATCTGAAAGGAGACCCGTCGTCGGGGTGCGATCGCTTTGATCGTCAGCCGGGACACGGTTGGAGTTAGGCGGGTGTGTCCGGCGATCCACGACAGCGGCCCAGCAGGGCAGTCGGGGATCGTGTGCAGGTGTCGACCCAGCGCATCGGCAGCGGCTTCCACGTCTCGGTGGCTGAGGATCTCGGCAGCCGCAGTCAGGATCTGCGTCTTGGTCGCCATGTCGGTGGGCGGTGACGCCGACAGACGAATCTTCGTCCCTGTGCGGTGGCGTTGTTCTGCGCCCACCGTCTGCACCCAACGTGGTTCGTCACCGACGCCCGCTGCAGCAAGATGCGTCAGTAGCAGGCTGATCGCGTAGAGATCAGCGAGGAATTCCCGGGCTCGAGTCCGGTGTCCACACACCGATACGGGACCGCTATCTCTGGTGGCCGCCATTACTGTTGCCGCGGAACGGATCTCGGTGGGTGTAGCTGTGACGGCGGGGAGGTCAGCTAGTCGGTGTCGGCAGACGATTGCTGTTGGTCCACTCCCGGATAGAAAGTTGTCGCAGTGGTCGACAGTGGGCGGGATGGCTGGGGTTGTGTTGCTCCGGAATGGTTTTCCGCAGGCAGGGCAGATGCGACTTAGGATGATCTCGTGTCGAGGACACACCGTTGCGTGTGGGAGTCGCCAGTACAGCAGCCGGTTCGGACCTTCGATGACACATTCTGCACAAATATGGGTGCCGATAGTCGGTTTCCACGGCAGGAGTGTTCCCGGGCCGGCGCGGGCATCGGGTGCGTAGGACGCCAGGGTCATGCGCTGGAGCTGGTTGGCGGTCAAGCCGGTCAGTGTGGCCATAGCAGCGATGGTGCCGCCATCAGGCGCAACACCGGTAGGTGTTTTGCGTGCGTTGATAAGTCGCTGTCCGGCGCGATCGGCGATGTAGCGAACGAGTTCGCGGTGGGTCAGTTCGTTGTGGAAGGCGACCCTGGTGAGGTAGTAGTCAAGTGCTTCACCGTCAAGGGGCGCAACGGTCACGGGAAGTGCGGGTACCGCAGTCACGGTGCCACCGTCGAACAGAGGTGTGGAAGTCGGGCCGGTGGCCGTGCGTGAGATGTCCAGCAGCATCGCAGGACGCGCCGAATCGCCTGCTGGCCGGAACATGTGACTGTCGTTGGTGTGCGTACGGGTCCCGCGCGAGGAGCACGACGTGATCCCCGTTTACGGCGATTGCGTTGTCTGGCCGATCCCGTGTCTTCTCCATGCCAGCGGGTCGCACGCCCGGAGTCGTGACGCGCAGATCTACGCTCACGCTTAGACGAGTGCGGTAAGCCCCGCCGCGCGGATTGCGGCCGAGCGCAAGAAAGACGCCGCGGTGAGGAGCGGCGCGTCTTGGCGTCTGTTGCTGTCGAGTTCGTCATGTGAATCGTCGACGGGTGACGCTGGGGTTGTCCGTGACGACAGCGTGGGCAAGAGCCATGTATCGGCGGGTGTCGGGGATGATGAAGTCGGGTACTTCGGGCAGTCGTTGGGCGCGGAGCACGTGGTGTGCAGCTAGGTAGTGGCATGCCGGAACGTAGATGTGGGGGTCGATGTCGTCGCGGTAGGCGATTCGTCGCCCAAGCCGGTCACGGATGTCCGTAAAGATGGTGTGCTGGGCGCGGCGGAGCGGATGGTCGCCAGCGCGGTTGACGGTGGTATCGCTTGGGCGTACATCGGCAATCATGGTGGGCCACAGGGTGATGGTGATCAATGCTGTTGTAGCCGGGTGCCACGGCAGCGTTCCGACAGCGCGGTCGTGGGTGAGCTCGCCTACGAGGCTGTGTGGGAGGAGGCGGTGTGCATCTGCGGTAAGGATCGGCCATGTGGACCTATCGCGGCGAATCAGGGCGGCCCCGGTTTTGGCCATCGCGTTTAGGGCGTCTGTGTGGGCGGTGGGTGCGGTGTCGGTGTCGATCATGCCGCGCAAAACTTCTTCTTGGACGGCCATGGTGAGGTCATCGAGCGTGATGACGGGTTGGTCGTCGCGACCTCTGCATAGCAAGCTGCTGCATTCGGTGCACGCGAAGCACCAGGGGTTCGACCAGTGTTGCTGAGTAGTAGTGCACACAGGGCAGTGTTGTCGCAGTCCGCGTGACCAGTGGGCTGGGCCAAATCGTGTGGTCCCACGTAGTTTTCGACGAGACATCGCCGCGATCACGTGGACTGGTTGATCGGTGAGTTCGCTAAGTCGCTCGATGGTTGCCGCGTTGGGGCTCATTCCGTTACCGGTTCCACACATCCACCTCTCGGGCACGTCGTTGAGTTCCGCGACGCGGGTGACGTAGCCGGTGACTGCTTCACAGTCTCGGGGGGTCGCTGTGACCGGAAGACGTGTCATGCTGTGGCCTTCTTTCGCTTTGCTGCTGTCGATTTGGTTCGTGCTGGTCGTTTGGGAACTCTGTCGGCGGCGGTCTGCTGTTCCTGCAGTTCACGGGTGTACGTGAGTTCCATCTCCCGTTGTCGGCGCTGGGCCCGTAATGTGGTTCCAACCTTTGTGATGTGGTCAGCGTTGACAGTGCTGGCACCTTCGTATAGCGCGAGTTGTGTGGCCTCGGTGATGAGGTCGAGGGTGTCGCCCAAGTAGCCTTGGACTCGGTGGTGGAGTAACCCGATGTGCTTCGTGGACAGCAGTCCTGGGGTGATGATGGGTATGTGTTCGCCGAGTGTCTGTTCCACTTGTTGAAGGATCGATTGAAAATGCGCGCGTCCGTCGTCGTCGTCGATTGCGTAGGGAGTGATTTCGACGACGCGGGCGCGTGCTGCGATCTGCGGGTCGGTGAGTAGGCGGTGATCGAAGAGGTCGGCTCCGACGAGAATCATTGTGGTGTCTGTGACACCGAGTTCGGAGTTCGTAGACTTCAGGTGGTCGGCGACGCTTCGATACTTGGTTGACCCGCCGGTCGCCATGTGTGCGTCGTCGAGAACCATCGCGGTGACGCGGTGGCGTCGTAGCGCAGCTCGCGCTCGGCGTCCGACTTTGTCGACGGCGCCGGTGTCGGGTAGCCCGAAGAATTCTGCACCACGCCGATCAATGGCGCCGGACCCGTCACCTGTCCCGATGTTGATCCACATGTACGGGACCCAATCAGCGAGGACCCCGGGTTGGAGTTCGAACCTGACAGGGGAGTCGAGGGTAAGGGCCATTTCGCCAAACGTCGCTCGGTACCGTGCGCGCACCCACTCCTGGACGCACCTCGATTTGCCGGACCCGTTGGCTCCCGTAACCACGACAAGATGCTTGGCGATGGGGGCGTCGCTTCCTGACTTTGTGCGGTCGTTGCGATTCAATGTGGCATCAAGGACGTCGTGGACGTGACGCACTTCGTCGGTCACGACGTACTGGCTTCGCACCCACCGGCACACGTGGTCGATCTCGGAGGTCGAGAGCTTCTGTCCGGCACGACGAAGTGTGGGGGGAGTGGGATTCGGTGCTGCGGCGAAGTTGTGGATATCAAGTGAGTACAAGGCTTTTCATCCTTCTCGGGTGGTGTAGTCGCGCCAGGGCTGCTCCCAGGGGGCGAGATCGATGACGGCAGCGTCGACGGAAGCTGGTCTGTCAAATTGGTCGTCGTGGCGGGTGCCGGATTCGGCGTCTCCTGGCTGCGGCTGTGAGGCACTGCTGACAAGGATCGCGTCGGTTTCAGCGATGTCGACGCGCGAACGCTCCTGCCGAATTCGCGCCGCCGCCAGATCGCGACGCCACTTGGCGGGGTCGATGCGCGGGGTGATTTCGGTCAGCTGCTCGAAAATCTCGTCGCGGCCGGTGATGGGAGTCCGCGCGGCGTTGCCGCCGCGCTCGCGTACGCATTTGGCTGCGACCTCACCAATTCTCGAAGTCATCGGAAGATTGACGAAATCTCGTCCTTTCCAGGGTATTTCGTGTACATCTCCCGTGTCTGGGTGGTGGTACCACAATCTGGTGATGTCATTGCGGTCATAGCCGAATGGCGCCGCGCCGTCCTGGTCGCGGTAGCGGCCCTTCGCGTTCACGTCCTCGATGTGGGAGAACAGCTCTCGATTGTCGTATTGAAAATTTGAGTCTGCCTCCACCCCAGAAGGCCCGATTGTCAACCAGCGCAGCGGCAGGAACTGGAACATGAGATTGCGGTATTCCTGCGCGGCAGTAGGGCCGAATGGTTCGGACAAGATGTCATACGCCTCCATTGGTGAGAAGCGTCCGTAGGGGGCGCCGGGCATGATGATTCCGGTGTGTTCGGAACGGTGGTAGTCGAGGCAAATCCACTTCTGCATGTGGGTTTCGAGCTGATGGAGCGTCAGGAGGGGCTTCTCGGCGACGATGTATCCACGTTGGGCGACGCATCGACCTTTGTAGCCGTCGATCTGCTGCAGACCCCGCTGAATGGTTTCATGGAAGCGTTCGATGTGTGCATTGTCGGTCGCCTTTCCACCACGGTTAAGCATCAAGTGCATTCCGAGTTGCAAGGCGAGAGCACGGAATTCGGCGGAGACATTGATGCTGCCTCGGTCGAGGCTGGCAACTGAACCCTTCACTGCAGGGATCCGGTGGAGACCGTCGAGTGGTCCCTGAATGATCTTGTCCTTGCGCAGCAGCGGTCCGCCGAGTTCAACCGTGACATTCCGCATGTCGATGGTGCCGGGTATACCTGTCCATCGCCACCGGCCGATGTTGGTGCCCTCCACTTCCAGGGTGAATGTGCGCATCATGTCGTAGACGAGCAGACCGAGCTCCAAAGTGTTTGCACCGAGCGGTACGTAGCGTTGGGCGAGGACGGCGCGACAACCGACGTCTAAGGCCGTCAACACTTCAATGGATCGCGAGTTCTCCATGTAGTCGTCCCAAACCAGGTTGTCGACGCGCGTAGCGTCGATCGCGATGATCTGCCCGGGCCGGGACGCTAGCACGTGTTTGTCGGTGGCAACTTTGCCGAGCTTGCGGGTCCGGTGTGATCGTGTTGTGCGCCCTAACAGAGCAACTTGCGAGGAAACGAATGCGGCAACAGCATTGCGCGGCAAACGAAGATCCGTAATTCCCTCGTTCTTCAGCTGGACCCTGGCTTGGCGGATGATTTCTTGTTGTCCTACCGGCGATATGTCGCCATCGAAGTCTTTAAGGATGGCGATCACTTTGTCACGAAATCGCGGGTCGACACGGTCGATGGCACGATTGCCGCGCAAGGCTCGCTGGTCGACTAGCCCCATCAGGCCGTCTTTCTCAAATGCCTTCACCCAGTTGCGGACCGTATTCTTTGAAATGGTGTCTCGGGTCAGTTCGCCGTAGAACAGGCGCCGCTGCCGTCGACGGTCGTGACGCATTTCTGCGCTGGCCAGGCGGGCAGCTTCCTCGTAGCGTTCGTTCCGGCTTGTGTTGTGTGCCGGGTCGAACGGATAGCAAGGTTCTCCCCGACGAGCCAGACTCGGATAGCCCTCGGTGTAGCCGGTCAGTACCAACTGCACGATCTCCATGCGAGACCACGCGACGTCTTGGACCGATTTGTCGAGCCCAAACCACGCTCGCGGTAGTCCGCGGACGGCGACCAGTGGTTCTCCCGCCCAATCAGTTGTTCGGATTAGATCTTCGAACGCCACATCAGAAAGCGTGCCGTCTTGGTGTCGGATTCGGACGCCGTCGGTCAGTCGTCGGACGACGAGGGCCAAACCATCGTTGCGGAGAATCTTGTCGCCGGCCGCTAACTCGAGCGCCGGGGTCATGACTGCGCCTCCAGCATGGTGTCTGGGGTGATGTGCGTGGTCAGGTCGACATTCAGGTCACCGCGCCACACCATCTCCCACAACGTCGTTCGCAAGCTCCGGTCTTCGTTGCTAGCGGCGAGTATGGCGTCGATGGTGTTCGCTCCGTTGGCAATGAGATCCCGAATTTCGTTGACGCTGTTGGTAGATGGCTCGTCGACAGTGCATGAGGGCAGGAGAGTAGCGAGGTTGCACCACTCGACGACAGGAAACTCGGTAAGGGTCTCGTGACGCCAGCCGCAATCGTTGAGCAGCGACTTTGTTTCAGCAGCGACCTCGCTGAATGTGTCAATGTCGTCGCGCGGGTCGTGGCAGTCCCAGACGGTGAACTGCCCGTCGACCCCGATCTGCAACAGGTCTGGAGTGTGACGACGGTCAGATTCAGGAAGGTTGATGATCATCGGTTGAGCCAAGAGGAAGGTCGAGACTCGCGGCCTGTCTAGCCGGACGAACAGCTTCCACTCGAGGATCGATTCGAGGTCGACCACAGCGCCGGTCACCACTGAGGGCGCCTCGACCACAACGTTGCGCGGAAGGTGTGGCGACTTGCCGCGGCGGCGTGGCCGCCTTTGGCTTCGCGCGACACGTCGAGTCGGGAGGCTCGCCCGCAGATCGGAAACCGCGACGGTCGTTGGATCGAAGTCGACCAGTGCTCCACTTCGGCCGCAGCGCCGCCGGAACCGGGGTTCGGCAACTGCTGATGATGTGGTCGCGTGCTCAGTCTGACTGTTGTCTGTTGGTGCTGTCGACGAACGCGCGTTGTCCATGAACTCTGCTTCCCGTGCTGAGAAGGGTTCATCCGATCGCGCGCACAGCGCAGCTATCAACCGCACACAGTCTGCAACGCTTGACAACCGCCGGCGAACGCGGTGCAATCAGTCTTGAACCCTTCGAGTGGATTCGAATAGGACGGCAGGTGGTACTGCCGAACGAGATTGTCAATGAGAGTCAGCCTTGCCGGGCTGGCTCTCATTTTTTGGTTCGTGTGTTCCTGAGAAGAGGCCCTTTCGATTTGGGTTCTGTGATCGCGACCCGGCCGCGCCGACCTAATTCTGCGCTAGGCATACGTCAACGCGCCTCAAGACGCTGCGGGATCTCTGCGCGTATGGAACCTTCCATCAGCCGATCCCGCTCGTATCGT
>NZ_BAFB01000057.1 GCF_000248075.1 Gordonia otitidis NBRC 100426
TTATCTGGGGTAACCGTTCAGCGTCCTCTCCTGTGCAGTCTTAGGTGATTGAGGCGATCTGAATCTAAGAGTGAACACCTGCGTTGCGTTGTGTTGACGGTTCGGCCATCAGATCCGCGCTCGATCGGTGAGCGGTAGGTGATGTAGTCAAGGTTGGCTGCGAAGTGCTGGGCCTCGGGCGCATTTCGATCTCGGTAGCCTTCAGGGCATGCTCATTTGGATCAATGGCGCTTTTGGAGTCGGTAAGACACAGACTGCTCATGAACTGAGCCGTAGGCTCGCAGCTTCACATGTGGCCGATCCTGAGCTTCTAGGATTCGCGATCCACAAGATGCTGCCAGCCAGTAGCCGAGGCGACTTTCAAGATCGCCCCCAGTGGCGCTCTGGGATCGTGGCCACCCTTGCGCAGGCGGTCCGCGAGGCCCCGAGCCCGGTGATTGTTCCCATGACGTTGGTCGATGCGAACTATTTCGATGAGGTTGTTGGGGGTCTGCGCGACGAAGGTATTGATGTGCGTCATTTCGCGTTGACCGCATCGGTTGAGGTGATTCATAGGCGCTTGAGGTCTCGACTAGCGTCTGTTCTCGGGCGATTGATCGGCGCTGATGAGACGTGGGCGATGCAGCAGGCAGAGCGTTGCGTTTCTGCTCTGCAGGACTCCAGGTTTGCGACCCATCTGCCCACAGATGGCCTGAGTGTTGATGAAGTGGTCGAGCAGATCGCACATGACCTCAACCTGCCGCTCGAGCACTCTCGACTGGGCGCGACTCGATACCAGCTGCGTCGTGTTGGGGTCGGTATCCGGCACATCCGTTTCTAGGCTGTACTACCGGCCTTCGGACTGAGCGTGGGCAAGCTGGTATCTGGGCCGGTTTCGATGATGGTGCCGCGCTAGGTGAAGGGGGCGGCGATCGCTGCCTATGGCGGTTTCACTGGCGTTGATCGAGTTGGCCGTAGAGGATCGCGATCGTTGTGTCACGTTCTGCGACTGCAGCTTTGAGTGCAGCGTTCTCTGCTTGCGTGGCGGCAAGTTTGCGACGCAGAGCAGCCACGACCGATGATTCTCGTGGGGACGGACTGCTTTCGTTGGTGTTGACCGGGTGGGTGCGGTACTGGTCGATCGTGGCGAGGATGTCTTTGTGCTTGTAGATCGTGTTGCGTGAGACGTTGGCCTTCTCAGCGACGGCTGCCACGGAGATGGGGGCCCCTGCTTTGCGCAGGGCGCGTACCGCTTTCTCGATGTCGTGGCGTTTGGCTGCCGACCGGTGTTTGCGGTAGCGGGCCAGACCGAGTCGAGCTTTCTCGCCTGGTGGTGGCGGCACGGCTGGACTCACTTTGTCTCCTGGCCGCGCTGATCGTTAGGTTCGCTGGAGTCGGCTTTGCGGAGGGCAGATTCATGGCTGCCGCGAGTCTTGATCTGCAGCAGCGGTAAGCGCTGAGCGGTACCGGCCCCGGCGACTATCTGTTCGGACTCTGCGTGTAGACGGTTGATGATTGCGTCGAGTGAGGCGAGTTCGCGGCGACGTTCGTGGATCCACACGTTGTCATCGGTGAGTTCGCGGCCGGTGCGTTCGTGGTACTGGCGGCGACGCACGTCGATGAGGGTGAGGGTCTTGCGGCGTTGATCGGTGAGTTCATCGAGATGGGTTGCATCGGTAGCGAAGTGACCGCAGGTCAGGCATGCGTTGCCCTTGTCGCAGGATTTCAGCGGCGGCAGCAGGCACACTCCGTTGGGCAGCACGCGGTCGGTGCGTTGCGAGAGCTGGGTCATGTCGTAGATGTCCGACGGACTGATCCCGATGTCTGCTCCCGAGGCGCCAATCTTCTTGTGCTTGAGGAATTCTGCTTCGGCGGTCGCTTCTAGGGTGGCGGCGTATCGCAGCGTCATCTCCGGGGAGGCGTGCCCGAGGTACCGCTGTACGACGTGAATGGGTACACCGTCGTTGAGGAGTTCGGTGGCACGGGTGTGGCGCAGCCGATGTGTTTGCGAGAATTGCAACCGGTGCCCGGCGGCGTCGACGAGGCCGTGAATTTTGTCGAGTTGACGCAGCTTCTCACCGTAGGAGTGATAGCTGCGGGGCAGTTGGCCCTGATTATGGTGACGCAACCCGAGGAACAGATACTTCGACTCCACATCGGGGTAGCGGGCGCGCAACCAGTCTTGCTGCTCGGTGACCACGTTCACGACGGCTTGCTCGACGAGGATGGTCGGTAGGACGCCGTCAACTTTGGTCTGCTGGTACCGCAGCTTCGCCACGAACGCGTCGGGGTCATCGGGGTCGGGGGGTTTCTGGCCCGCAATGGCCTCCAGAGGATCGAAATCGAGCATAAGGATCTCCGAGGCCCGGCGACCTGTCAGCGCCTGCAGCAGCCACGTACGAGCCGCTTGCGGATCACCGAGGCCGGCCACCAGGGATATGGTTCCGTCGGGGTGGGTGATGCTGACCGGGTGACCCAGATCTGCGGCCAGCACATCGAGGTAGTTGAGCATCTGCTGCAGGTCTGCGGTCGAGTACCAGGTGAGTTCTCGTGTGTTCTTGCGCCGTCCGGGACGAAATGCAGGGCCCCACAAGCGGGTGTGCGAGTCTGTCAACTTCGCCCACCGTTGATCGCCGGTCACCGCGGCAGCCTCTTCGGCGTTGTCGGCCATGAACGCATAGAACGACTGGGCGCGTGACCGCGCATTGTCGATGGCGTTTTGGGTGAGCGGTTTACCCGGACGCGATTGCCCCTCCTGTGACTCCAGGTAGGCGGTGTAGTCGCGGAACGTTTGAC
>NZ_BAFB01000056.1 GCF_000248075.1 Gordonia otitidis NBRC 100426
ACGACGTCCCGGTCGAGGAATCCTCGGACTCGGTTCCGTCGTCGGAAAGGTCCGACCCCACTCCGTTCGGATCGAAGCCCGTCATGCCGGCTCCGGCAAGCGCCGCGCCCGGTGACGGATTGTCCTGCCCTGCAACGCGGGCCGGCGCAAGCAGACCTGAGTTCACATCCTTCTCGACGAGCACCGAATCGGCGAGCGCACACGGCTGACCGCGCACTGCCGCCACATTGGAACTCAGCCACGACCACGAATGACGCTGGGTCCAGTCCGCCTTCGCGAAGGAGACCAGCGTGAACAGCAGCATGATGACCGATACGACGATGATCGACGGCGAACGCAGCCACGATGTCCACCGGTTCTTCGAGACACGCTCCTCCCCGCGCCTGACGTCGTCGGACACGTAGTCGTCACGGAAGTGCTGCCACAGACCGAGAAGGGTCAGCAGCACTGCCACCGTGAGGATGACGGCCCAGACGGGGATGCCCTTGACATCGGGAACGGCGTCCCGCCAAGGGATCCCGTAACTGCCGACGTACCACCACTGATTCCGCCCGGAGAATGCGAGTGCGAGAACGTAGGCGCATGCCGCCGCGAACAGCGTGCGGTTGCGTCGTCGGCGCATCACCGTACGGTCGACGCACACGGTCGCGACCGCGGCCAACGCTCCTGCGATACAGGCGTACACACCCATCTGGTGAGTCCACTTGGTCGGCAGGAAGGCCATCATCACAGCGGTACCGGCGACGGTCGCGACCAGTCGCCACGTCGGCGCCGACGCGATTCCGGCCAGCCTGCGACGATTGAGGAGCATGACCACAACGACGATCAGACACACGAAGGTGATGAGGACACCGAATCGGCGCGCGATACCACCGTCGGCGGTGGGGTTCATGAGCATGTAATAGCGCATGCCCTCTTCCCACCATTTGTTGGTGGGGCCGACAGCTGAGTTGACCCTGATGGCCTCGCGGATCGAGGCGAGCGTCTGGTCGGCGAAGATCTCGTAGAGCACGACGAGGCCGGACGCGAGTATGGGTACCAGGATGGGCCACAATCCGTCTCGACGTCGTCGGATCATCAGTCGCTTCAGCAGGGGCCGGATACCGGCGATGAGCGGAATCGCCGCGATCACGCCGGTCGGGTGGATCGTCAGCGTGAACGCAGCGACCACGATCGCCAGCGTCAGCGGGAAGAAGCGGCCGCTCGCGATGGCCCGTTCCACGAGCACCCACGCCAGCAGCGTGCCGACGGCGATGATCGGTTCGACGCGCAGGCCGTTGTTGAACGGCATCCAGACCGCGAGGAACACCAGCGCTGCGGCCCAGATGGCCGACTGCGACGTACGGACAGCGTGGCCGAGCCGCGGGATGGCACACCGACTGATCAGCCACCAGCCGACGACGGCGTAGAGGAACGGAAGCAGACGCAGCCACGGTGTCGCGGTGCTCACCTGCATCCAGAGCGAGAGGTACTGATAGTGCCAGCCGAACGGGTCCTGGGGCACACCGAAGTAGCGGTAGTAGTTGTCCAGATAGCCGGCGTTACGTGCGACGCGAGCCACCGTCACCTGATAGCCGTCGTCCGCGGTGTTGCCACCGACGAACAACCAGATCAGCAGGACGAGTGTCACGAAGGCGTCGACCCAACGCGGTCGCCACCATCGTTTCGCGAAGAGCCCGCGCACTCCGCGTCCATCCCGTGCGTCGAGTACGGCGAGTGCCAGCATCGAGGCGATCGTCATGACGACGCCGATCACCATCAGCCAGAACTTCAGCGTCGTCGGCGTGGACACGAACCGCGTGTCGAGCGTCGCGCGGAACGAGAGACCGTCGGTCGGTGCATTGGCAGGCAACTGCGAATAGACGCCGATGATCTGCGGACGCGCTGTGGCGTCGCGCAGGTCGAAGGAGCCGAGTCCGGTGTCGGTGTTCGCGAGGTTCTCGAATCTGCCCGCAGCGCCGTCGGTGTCGGCGTGAAAGACCACCCTGCAGTCCGGCGAGTTCTCCGCAGCGGAACGTGGCGCGCTGAGCAGCACGATGTTTCGCTGCGTCAACTGCAAGGAGTCACGGGTGGCGCGGACGAAGAATCCCACCTTGTTGGCATCGGCCCCGTTCCACGGAACCGTCGACACGATGACGCCGCCCGACGCGGGCAGGCTCTTGCCGAGCGCGCAGGGAACGGTGACGTCCATCGACACCGGCGAGAAGGACACGCTGGGCGCCGCCACACTGCCGACCGAGTTCTGTTGCGGCCAGGCGAGTTCGGTCTTGGTGTAGTTGACCGGCAGGAACGGGGTCAGCAGCGCGATGACGATGCCGACGACACCGGCGACCACCGCGACGATCTTCGCGATCCTGATGCGCTGCGCCGACTTCGACGGGTCGGAGTCCACTGATCCGCCTGCCCCCGTTGTGTCTTTGCCGTGTGCGTTCACCGACGTCTCACTCATCATCTTGCGGCACCACCTGCATCGCTCCGGGGCGATCCCAGCCCCACCTGGTCGACGTTCCGGTACGCACCGCTGCGGGTTCCGCGTCGGGCACCAGTGGCGACAGCTGCTGCAGGCTGCCCCAGTCGCGGTACCAGTCGTTCTTGAGATAAGTCGACATCGTCGACGGCGTGGTCAGTGCTTCCGCGGTGGTGAGCAGACCGCCGTTGACCGTGGCCATCCACGTCTTCGACTGCGAGTTGGCCACAGACAGCTCCGGCAGGATGCGCCACTTCGGGATCTGATTGATGCCGTTGCTCGCATCCATCGGATGCTGACACGGGAACGCCGCACCGACCGCGAAATCGACGAGTGTGGGGTCCGACGATCCGACGACTTCCTGCAACGTCTTCAGCTCCGGAGCGCGCGGCGGCGTCACCGCGAGCCACTGGTCGGGATCGAGGTTGTTGTCGGTGGCCACGATCCGCATTGCCGTCGCCTGTGCGGGCACCGACGACATCGGGATGCGCAGGTTGCGCCACGGCCGGTTCGCCTTACGGTCGGCGTCGATGGGCTGCACCGACGCACCGACCTGCTCGAACTGTCCGCCACGGTCGACGCCGAACTCCACCTGCAACGACTGCCCGTAGGTCGTGACCCCGTCGGGGTCTGTCGACGCGAGTGCACCTGCAGCGGTGATGACGATCAGCGGTGCCGAATCACGCGCAGGCAATCGATACCAGTCGGTCGTCAGCGACGCCTGCCCGTCGGCGGTTCCGTAGCTGCCCATCACCGGCGTCGTCGCGGGATCGAGCCCGAACGGCAGCGCCGCGGTGCTGCCGTTGACGCCCTCGGGTCCCCGACCGCCGGTCGTGCCGGGCGCGCCACCGGCGATCACGAAGGTCTTCGACAGATCAGCCGACGTGTTCTGCGTACCGGGCTTGATCGAATCGGCTTCCGGGGTGAGGTCGTCGGCGACGCGCTGGGGCGAGAATCCCCGCGCGGTACCCTCCAAAGCCTTCGACGCCGAGACCCCGTCGACCGGCGTCAGGCTCCCCTTGTTCGAATCCGGTTCCACCAGAACGTAATCGGCCATGCCGCAACCCCCGGTCACCGCATGGACGTTGCCCTTCAACACCGAGTACGTGTCGGCTCTGGCGACGGCGGCCTTGGCGAAGACTGCGAGTTCGGCCAGCAGGATGATCACCGCGATCACGGCGATCGGCGACGACGCGACACCGATGCGCCACCGCTTGGGCGGCTTGCCCGCGTCGTGGTGCAGCCCGGTGTCGGCGACATAGTCGAGGCGCAGATGCTGCCAGATCGCGATGACGAGCGCGACAACGGCCAGGCCCAACAGAAGCGACGAGACCTGCAGGCCGGCTACCACCGGCGCCTTGTCGAACCACGAGATACCGAAATCGTATGCCCACGGCCACGCGTTGTAACCGGCTGCGGCCGCGGCACAGGCGACGAGTAGGCCTGCGATCAGGATCGACAGGTTCCGTGTATTGCGTTGCGCCACCTGTCCGATCGCGACGCAGGCCACCGCCGCCAGCGCCGCGGCGAGGCCCGCGAAAACTCCGAACTGGATGGTCCACTTGGTGGGGGTCAGCGAGAGCAGACCGATGGTGATGAGCACCGCGCCGGTGATCCGCCACACCGGCCCGCCGTCGACTCCGCGTATCTGCTTGCGTCGCAGCATGATCACGAGGACCACGAACAACGACACCAGCAGCAACAGCACCGGCACACGACGCACGAGCGAACCGTCGCGGGTGTTGACGGCGAGGAAGTAGTAGCGCAGCAGCTCCTGATACCACTCGAGCGTCGGGCCGACCGTGTATCGCACACGGATGGCCTCGAACACCGACGCCAGCGTCTGGTCGCGGAACACGATGATGAGCACGATCGCCGGAGCGGCGAGCAGCGGCAGCAGTAGTGACGCCAGGCCGGATTCGCGGCGTCGTCGAACCAGGATCTTGAGCATCGGCCGCGCGCCGGTGATCAGCAGCGCGATCGCGATGACACCGGTGGGTGCGGTGGCCAGGGTCAGCGCGGCCGCGAACGCCGCTCCGGCAGCGGGCAACATGCGCCGGGTGGCGATCGCCTGCTCGACACCCCACCAGGTCAGCAGGCTGCCGAGCACCACGACGCCCTCACTGCGCAGGCCCGAGCACATGGGCAGCCAGAACGCGAGGAACACCGCCGCCGCGGTCACCATCGCCCACTGCGACGTGCGGACCGCCCGTCCCAGCCGCGGCAGCAGCACGCGGCTCAGGATGAACCAACTCACCAGCCCGATGACCAACGACGGGATCCGCATCCAGACGCCGGTGGCCGACACCGACGACCAGTGGGCGAGGAAGTCGTAGTACCAGTCGAACGGCGCCTCGGGGATGCCGTAATAGCGGTAGTAGTTGGCCAGGTAGCCGGCGTGCTCGGCGTTTCGGCCCATGTTCAGGATGTATCCGTCGTCGGACGAGCCCGCGCCGAGGAAGTGCCAGATGACGAGGATCGCTGTGACGGCGATGTCGGTGACGCGGGGCCGCAGCAGTGCAAGCCAGCGCACCCGGCCGATTCGTCGGTGATATCCATGGATGCGGTCGAGCAGCGCGAGCGCGGCGAGCGCGACGATCGCGGCCAGCACACCGATGATCATCACGAGCCACTTGATGACCGACGGACTCGAATCGAACCGGTCGTCGACCACGATGCGCACCGACAGGCCCGGCGTCGACGTGATCGTCGACGCCGCGACGTCGGTGAACACACCGGCGACCTGTGGCCGATCAGCCTCCGGAGCCATCTGCACCGGCCCGAGTCCGACGAAGCGCGCACCGGAACCCGCGGCCGAGGAGAAGATGTGTAGTTCAGTGCACCGAGCGGACGCGACATCTGCGCGCGGGGCGGACGCTACCGTGTCGCCGCGCATCGTCACAGTCACCGTGTTGGCGTCGGCTGTCACGTTCAGCGCGGACGCCCGCTGGTTCTTCGCGGCAGGCGGCATCGTGGTCAGGACGGTCGACGAGGCATCGGTCGGCGCAGCACGCAGCAGTGTGCACGGGATGGTGATGTCGAGGTCCTGCGCCATCTGGGCGACGAGCGGCGAGGTGATGTCGGCGTTGTCCGCGCCGAGTGTCTGCCCCTGCGGCCAGGTGACGGTTGCCGTTGTCGTCGTGACGGGCAGAAACGGGGTCAGTACGGCTGCGACGATGGCGATCACCCCGGCGACGACGGCGGCAATCGCTGTCGTGCGAGGTGAGAGCATTTGTGCGCGGCTCGACGGGTCGTCGGATCGACGGGTGGGCAGCTGTGCTGTCGTCTTCTCCGGCGATTCGGTCACACGCGAATGCTAGTCAGGTTGTCTGTGACAAAACCAAGTCGGTCCCGTTTCGGCCGGTACGTGTCTCCCGCCACAGTCGCATGCGCATTCGACGATGCGTCGGCACGCTGGATGCAGTGAGGTGCCCGCGGCACCGGCAGATCGTCGCGCTTCCCGCGGACGCCGGAGAGGGACCACCATGACGACGACCGTCAACGCGTTCTGGGCAACAGCGCCAGACGAGCCGCTGTCGAAGACGACCATCGAACGCAGAGAACTCGGCCCCAGGGACGTCCTGATCGACATCGCGTTCGCCGGGATCTGCCATTCCGACATCCACACCGCCCGCAACGAGTGGGGCGGCACGACCTACCCCGTCGTCCCGGGGCACGAGATCGCCGGGACGGTTGCCGCGGTCGGCGACGAAGTGACCAGGCACAAGGTCGGGGATCGCGTCGGCGTCGGATGCTTCGTCGACTCCTGCGGCGAATGCGAAGCCTGCAAGAACGGCGACGAGCAGTACTGCACCAAGGGCGTCGTACAGACCTACAACTCGACGACCTACGAGGGCGAGTTCACCCACGGTGGCTACTCGCAGCAGGTCGTGGTCACCGAGGACTTCGTGCTGGCGATCCCGGAGGGCATCGAACTCGACGTCGCGGCTCCGCTGCTCTGCGCCGGAATCACGCTCTATGCGCCGCTGAAACACTGGGGAGCCGGCCCGGGTAAGAAGGTCGCAATCATCGGCATGGGCGGTCTCGGACACATCGGGGTCAAGATCGCGCACGCCCTCGGCGCAGAGGTGACCGTCCTGAGTCAGACGTTGTCGAAGGAGTCCGACGGCAAGCGGTTCGGCGCCGATCACTACTACGCGACCAAGGACGCCGACACCTTCAGTGACCTGCGTGGCGAGTTCGACCTCATCATCAACACGGTGTCGGTGAATCTGAACCTCGACGACTACCTGGGCCTGCTGGCCATCGACGGCACCCTCGTCGAACTGGGTGTCCCCGAGCATCCGTTGGAGATCAAGGCGTTCTCGCTGTTGGCGAACCGCCGGTCGATCGCAGGCTCGATGGTCGGCGGCATCCCCGCCACCCAGGAGATGCTCGACTTCTGCGCAGAGCACGGCATCGGAGCCGAGATCGAGAAGATCGGCGCCGACGAGATCAACGCGGCCTACGACCGGGTCGTCGACAGTGACGTGCGGTATCGATTCGTCATCGACACCGCCACCCTCGCCGACTGACCGCGGGGACGTACACAACCCGGACGTCAACGCGAGGCCATCACAATTATTTCGATGGCCTCGCGCTGACGTAGCAGTTGTGTACGTACATCGGGCAGCGTGGCCGGGGCTGTGGAACCGTTGACACATGAGCGACCCCGAGTTCGACGTCAACAAGCTCTTCCCGGGCAAGTTCTTCATCAGCACCACACTCGACGTGCTCGAGTCCAAGAAGAAGATGACCGGTCATCTCCGTCGACGGTTCATCCAGCGAGCCGCGATGGCCGGCATCATCATCGCGATCTTCTACGTCATCAACTACACGATCGTCGCGGCGTTCGACACGATGACGGAACCGCCCGGCCAACTCCACGCGGTCGGCAAACTCATCGGAGCACTCGCCTTCGGGTGGGCGTTGGTGTTCATCTACTACACCAAGTCCGAACTGCTCACCTCGAACATGATGATCGTCTCGGTCGGCGCCTACTACCGTCGCGTGACGCCCGTGCTGATCATGCGCATCCTGGTGTTCTGCTACCTCGGCAACATCCTCGGCGGTCTGTTGATCGCGGTGATGCTGCGCGGTACAACACTTCTCGACGGTCCCGTGCTCAACGCGATGGTCCACGCGGTCGACGTCAAGACCGGTTACCTCAGCGACGGGTTCAGCGGCTGGCTGGATCTGTTCATCCGCGCTGTGCTCTGCAACTTCATGATCAACCTGGCGATGCTGCTCGTCTACAACGGCTACCTCACCGAGGACATCGCCAAATGCATGGCGATGATCACCGCCGTCTTCGTGTTCGCCTTCCTCGACTTCGAGCATTCGGTGGCCAACACCGTGCTGTTCATGATCGTCGGATTCCAACACGACATGCCGATCGGTCTGGTGTTCGGCAACCTCGGGACGGTGCTGCTGGGGAACTTCGTCGGCGGTGGAATCCTCATCGGTTTCTACTACGCATGGGTCAACGACGAACGCGACACACATCTCGTGCATCTCAGGCGACACCGCCACTGAGTCGTCGCACGTCGGGAGCGTCTGCCCGCCCCCTCGTCGACTACCTCGGGCATCGACACCGAAAAGTGACGCCCGAGATAGGTCGTTCGTCCGACATTGCGATTGGATCACGACGCGGCTTTCGCAGAACCGTATAACCGTTCCGCGGCCGTACGTTGACTCAGGGGCCTTTACGGAAACGTCGAGGAGTCGACACTCCGTCCATGAAGCAGTCGTGGATCGTCCAAGGGGAACAGGCCCCTCCAACGGAGGAGTTTCTTGTGATCGGAACAATCATCAGCGCCATCGTCGTCGGCCTGATCATCGGTGCGCTCGCTCGGCTGTTCATGCCGGGCAAGCAGGACATCGGCGTCGTCATGACCATCGTTCTCGGCGTGCTGGGATCGCTCATCGGTTCGTGGCTGACCTACCAGCTGGGCTATAGCAACTCGAACGGCGGCTGGGAGGTCATCCCGTTCATCGTCGGCGTCATCGTCGCGATCGTGCTCATCGCCGGATACCTCGCCATCCGAGGACGTGCCGTCCGCCAGTAGAGCTGACGTGATGTGTGGCCGGGAAGCGATCGAGCTTCCCGGCCACAGTCGTCTCACAAGCCATGTTGACGAGGCACATACAGAACCAGCCTGATCGCCGGTCTGGCGACGAGTGCACGCGTCGGGGCACAGTGGTGGGATGAGTTTCGACGTCACGCCGACCACCGACGCAGCTGTGGACTATGCCGGGCTCGACGCCTCCGCGCGCGCACTCCTCGATGGCGAATCCGACCGCGTGGCCAACGCGGCGAACCTATCGGCCCTCGTCTATCACGCCCTACCACACGTCAATTGGGTCGGCTTCTACTTCTTCGACGGCGACGAGCTCGTGGTCGGCCCGTTCCAGGGAAAGCCCGCGTGCGTCCGCATCCCACTCGTCCGCGGGGTCTGCGGTGCCGCAGCGAGAACTCGTACGACGCAACGCATCGCCGACGTCCACGCCGTGGCCGACCACATCGCATGCGACGCCGACAGCCGGTCGGAGATCGTCGTACCTCTGGTCCGCGACGGTGAGCTGATCGGCGTCTTCGACCTCGACAGCCCCGTTCCGAACCGTTTCGGCGATGACGACCAGGCAGGGCTGGAGGCGATAGCCGCGACCTTCGTGGCCTCCCTGCGCTAGCGCCGGTGCGCTATACGGCCCGCGCGAGGCGGCCGAATCCGCTGCGGTGGAAGATCAACGGGCTGCCGACCTCGGGATGATCGGCCCGGGTTTCCGAATGATCGACCCCGGCCTCCGCATGATCGACAGCGTGCAGTTCGAGCAGCACGATGATGTGATCGCCTGCCTCGACCTCGCGGTAGATGGTGCAGTCGAAGTGCGCGAGCCCTTCGTCGAGCGTCACCGCTCCCTCGTCGGACGCCTTGACGGCGATACCGTCGAATCGGTGTTCCACAGCGCCTGCGAGCTGACGGCACGCCGCACCCTGGTGGTCGGCGAGGATCGTGACACCGAGATGTGCCGCACGTCGGAGATCGGGCCACGTCTTCGAACCGGTCGCAACCGACACCGACACCAGCGGCGGATCAAGGCTCACACTGGTGAACGAGCTCGCCGCGAGTCCGGTCAGTCGGCCGTCGACTTCCGCGGCGACCGCGACGACTCCGGTCGGAAAGATGCCGAACGCCTTGCGTAGCCGCGCGGGGTCGAGATCCTGGTTGGTGCGTAGTTCGCTCATGAGCCTGCCTTCAGCAATGTGGACACGAGTGGTTTTGTGGCGGTGAGCCATTCGGCGTACGCGGCCGGGTTGTCGTAAGCGGCGTCGACGACGTAGAGGCCGCGTCCCGGTACCGTGCCGCCGATCTCCGTGAGTACGGGACGCAGCGTGAGCTCTGGTGCGAGAGCATGCGCGGGGCTGCCGCCGAGCATCAGCGGTATGGCGATTCCCGACAGTCCTGTGCCTCCTGCGAAGCGGTCGAGAAAGAGCTTCAACAGACCCGTGTACGCAGCTTTGTAGGTGGGACTGGCGAATACGACGAGATCAGCCGCGCCGACCTGTGTCACCAGGTCGTTGACCTGCTCGTCGCCCCAGTCAAGGATCGCCGCACCGAGGGTTGCGAGATCGACCGTGAGGTCGAGTTCGCCGCCGACGAGTTCGGAAGCGAGATACGTTGCGGCGCGCAGAGTTCGACTGGCCGACTTGGGATTCCCGACGACGACTGCCGTCGTCACGATGCCGACACCCGCTTGAGCGGAGTCGGCGCGCCGAAGGGTACGGACGCTGTAGTGGCAACCGGCGCAGGATGTTCCCACAGCCCGCGGCGTGTCAGCTCGGGGAGCACACCTTCACCGAACCAGTAGGACTCCTCGAGGTGCGGGTAACCGGACAACACGAACTCGTCGATGCCAACCTCGTGATACGCCTCGATCAGGTCGGCGATCTCGGTGAACGAACCGACCATCGCGGTACCGGCACCACCGCGCACCAAGCCGACACCTGCCCACAGGTTGGGGTAGATCTCCAAGCCGTCCTTGGAGCCCTTGTTCAACTCCAGCATGCGTTGTTGGCCAACGGATGCCGAACGCTTCAGGCCAGTCTGGATTCGCGCGATGTCGTCGTCGGAGATGTTGGCCAGCAGCCGATCCGCTTCGGCCCAGGCCGCCTCGGACGTATCGCGGGCGATGGTGTGCAAACGGATTCCGTACGTGAGTTCGCGGCCCTGTTCGGCAGCAGCCTTCCGTACCCGAGAGATCTTCTCCGCCACAGCCTCCGGTGGTTCACCCCAGGTGAGATAGACGTCGGCGTGCTTCGCCGAGACCGCGATCCCCTCGGGCGATGAGCCGCCGAAGTAGATCTGCGGCAACGGGTCCGGGATCTGGTGCAACACGGCGTTCTCGACCGAGAGGTACTCGCCGTCGAAGTTCACGACGTCGCCGGTCCAGAGTCGTCGCACGATCTCCAGGAACTCGTCGGCCCGCGCGTAACGCTGCTTCTTGTCGAGAAAGTCTCCGAACATCCGCTGCTCGGCGTCTTCCCCACCGGTCACGACGTTGAGCAGTAACCGTCCTCCGGAGAGGTTCTGGAAGGACCCGGCCATCTGGGCGGCAAGGAACGGGGCCGTCATGCCCGGGCGGAACGCGACCAGGAACTTCAGCCGTTCCGAGAGACTGTTGATCATCGCTGTCGTGATCCAGGCGTCCTCACACCAGGCACCCGTCGGGGTCAGCGCCGCCTCGAACCCGAGTTGCTCCGCGCTTCGGGCGATCTGTCCCAGATAGTGCACCGATGCCGGGCGCCCCGCGGCTTCGGCGGCGACGCCGTGACCTCCGCCGACGACGTTGCGGCTGTCACCGCCGTTGGTGGGTAGGAACCAGTGGAACTTCAGGGAGCTCACGAAAAGCCTCTCTCCTCGACGTCGGGTGGCGCGGCGTACGCGCAACTACACCAGTTCAGTCGAGGTGACAGGTCATTAAAAGGGTTGTGGTCTCGGTGATTCCTACGTTGTGGTCGCTGGCGCGTGCTCTCGGGAACGACTCGTCGCCTGAGACAGGGCAATCCGTATGACAATCCGCGCGAGAACCGGGCCAGATGTCATACGGATCACGCCCGCTCGCGGACGGCGAAGGGGTGTGCCCGCACGAACTCCCGCGTCGACCCGTTAGGGCAGCTGGGCGCCTGCCGGCATCGACACGGGAGCGCGGCGTCGTATCAGCTGGCCTGTGGCGCGACTTCTGCCCGGTCGTCGGAGGTGATGAGTTCGTGGATGAACTCCATCTTCTCGAGCACCTTGGGCGGCAGGACGAACGGATAGAGATCCTGATGCCCCATCGACCGGTTGATCTGGTTCAGCGCCCATGTCAGCGGCAACCACCAGCCGATGATCCGCTCGAAACCGACCTTGCCCGGCAGATCGGCCTCCAGGGTCGCGCCCGCGGGGGCCAATGCGAACGCGGCCGCGGTGTCGAGGGTGTCACGGATGTGCAGATAGTGGGCGAAGGTCTCGGCCCAGTCCTCGAAGGGATGCATCGTCGCGTACGACGAGACGTAATCCTGCTCCCAGTCCTCCGGCGGCCCGTCGTTGTAGTGACGATCGATCGCGTCCTGATAGCTCGTGTTGGGATCGCCGAACAGTTCGGTGTAGCGCTCCAGGTTCGGGCCCTCCCCGACCAGAACCATCTGGTAGAAATGGCCGATCTCGTGGCGGAAGTGGCCGATCAGCGTGCGGTACGGCTCGTCCATCGACACGCGCAGTCGCTCTCGGTGCACATCGTCGCCCTCGGCGAGATCGAGCGTGATCACGCCGTCCGCGTGCCCCGTGGTGACGGGTTGATCGCGGCTCGACAGAAGATCGAATGCGAGTCCGATCTGCGGATCGGTGTCCTTGCCGAAGATGGGCAGTCCCAGTTCGTCGAGTTCGTAGATGACGCGACGCTTAGCGGCCTCTGCCTCGGCGAACGCGGCCATGGCCTGCTCGTCGGAATTCGATGGCCGCGTGCGCGTCAACCGACACGACTCGCAGAGCGCCGGGAGTTCGGGGCCCTCCTCGACCATCCAGTTGCAGGCGGCCGGGATGTTGTCGGCACAGCGCACAATGGTCGCACCGTCGATCGTGCCCTTCTCGTCATCGTCGAGTACCTGAATGGTGCGACTGGGCAGATGGAATCCCAGGTTCTTGCCGCAGTTCAGGCAGATCGTGTTCTCGAAGGACAACTGCTGGCCGCAGTTCGAACA
Source organism: Gordonia otitidis NBRC 100426 (assembly GCF_000248075.1). Taxonomy (GTDB): domain Bacteria; phylum Actinomycetota; class Actinomycetes; order Mycobacteriales; family Mycobacteriaceae; genus Gordonia; species Gordonia otitidis. The sequence continues at coordinate 12,708 of NZ_BAFB01000056.1, forward strand.
ATGGAAATCGCGCATCTTTCACTCTTCTCGTTCTCGGGTCGGACGAGACCCGGGTTGCTGTCATCGTTGTGTAGTCGTAAGCCGAGCGCGCTGCTGCACGCGACTGTGGCCGGTCTCACCTTCCGGAGGCGACATTTGTGATCACCCGGTCTCGGCCGCGCGCCGGGGGTCGGCCGACCACTGCGACCATGACCCCGGGTACAGGGCTCCGGTCAGCCCGGCGATCTCGAGGGCCGCGATCTCATGAGCTGCATTGACGCCGGATCCGCAGTAGGCGACGACCGGTGTCCCGTCCGTCACCCCTGCCTCGGCAAAGCGTCGCCGAAGATCCGACGCCGCACGGAAGCGACCGCCGTCGTCGATGTTGTCACTGGTCGGGAGGCTGATCGCGCCAGGTATGTGTCCCGCTCGGGGATCAACCGGTTCGATCTCGCCCCGATAACGCTCGGCAGCCCGCGCGTCGACGAGTACGGTTCCCGGGTCGCGAGCGGCAACGTCGTCGATGTCGGCGACAGGCATCGCGCCCGACCGCAGGGTGACGGCACCCGGCCGGACGGGCGTGTCGCCGCTCGACAACCGCATACCCGCGTCGCGCCAGGCGGCCAGGCCGCCATCGAGAAGACGGACGTCCCGGTGGCCTCCCCACCTCAGCAACCACCACGCACGGGCTGACGCGAGGTTGCCGTTGTCGTCGTAGACCACCACGGGCGACGTGTCGTCGACGCCCCACGACCGGGCGGCGTCGGTGAGTGCAGCGATGTCGGGCAGCGGATGTCTGCCCGACTGCGGCGACGGCGGTCCGGCCAGATCGGTGTCGAGGTCGACGTAGACCGCGCCGGGGATGTGTCCGGCCCGATACTGCGCATGGCCGTCGACGTCGCCGAGTTGCCACCGCACGTCGAGCACGACCGGCGGGGCGTCGGAGAGCATGGCGTCGGCAAGCTGCGCGACGCCGACCAGCACTGAAGACACACGGCACCTCTCTGTGCGTGGAACGGTCAAGGATCTGTCCTGGCGGCGTGGACTCATGGCCACCCGCGCATACCAATCGTGCCCTGTCATGGGGCATACGTGCCATCACCGACGGCGCGCGTGTGTCGAGACCGGCCCCACCCGCGCGTCGCACTCCGTACGATCGTCACCATGAGGCAGGCAGACGGCACTTACTTCGTCACGGCCGAGGAACTGGCCGCGTTCTACGACTCCGGCCAGAAGTACTGGTACATGCGCGACGACGGCTCGACGGACCTCTACTCCGACGAATTGATCATCACGCACGGCTGGCCGATCTACCTGATGGATCGCGACGAGAAGTGGTTCGCCAAATGGAACGGCAACTACGAGAAGGCCGTCGAGGACGAGCTCAACCCGCATCTCCTCAAGAACTTCGAGGACCTCATCACCGAGGGCGACTGGCCGAAGGATCACAACGAGTAGCCGGTCCTCGTCACGACCTGCTACCCCGAGCTCTCCCCGTTTTGCGCGGCTCGAGATGCTGTGTGGTCCGCTGTCGCCGAGCCACTTCCGAGGGTTGGCGGACCGCTGCGGTAGGTGACCGGAGTCGCCGACAGCCTGATCGGGTTGGCGGCGGTGATGACGGGGCTGTCCGGGGTTGTCGCCCGCGCGTCGACGCCGAGGTCGTCGGCGAAATCGAATGCCTCGGCTACCGAGTTGATCGGACCCGCAGGCACTCCCGCCGCGGTGAACTCCGCGTACCAGTGATCGGCATCCCTGGTCACCAGTACCGCGGTGATCTCGTCGATGAGGTCGTCGCGATGCGCCACCCGCGCCGCGTTCGACGTGAAGCGCTCGTCCGCTGCGAGATCGGGCCGCTCGAGCACCTCGACGGCTTTCGCGAACTGACCGTCGTTGCCGACCGCCAACGCGATCGGGCGGGTGGCCGTCGAGAACACCTGATAGGGGGCGATGCTCGGGTGACGATTACCCATCGGCTGCGGCACCACTCCGGCGTTGAGGAAGCCGGAGGCTTGATTGACCAACGACGACAACGACACCGAGAACAGGTCGACGTCGACGCGTTGGCCCTCGCCGGTCCTGTCCCGATGTCGGAGGGCGGCGAGGATTCCCATTCCCGCGTGTAGGCCGGCGAGCACGTCGACAACCGCCACACCGACCTTGACGGGCTCGTCCGGGCCGGCGCCGGTCACGCTCATGAGCCCGCCGACGGCCTGCACGAGGAGGTCGTATCCGGGCAGTGCCGCACCGCCGTCCCTGCCGAACCCGGTGATCGAGCAGTAGACGAGATCTTGTCGGTGGGAACGTAACTCGTCGTATCCCAGACCGAGCCGGTCCATCGTCCCGGCACGGAAGTTCTCGATGACGACGTCGGCGGCCAGTGCGAGATCGCGTGCACGTGCCAGGTCGTCGGCGTCACGCAGGTCGAGGGTCACCGACTCCTTGTTGCGGTTGACGGACGCGAAGTAGGTGGCCATGCCGTCGTCGGTGAACGGCGGCCCCCACGACCTGGTGTCGTCACCTGCCCCCGGACGCTCGATTTTGACCACCTCCGCGCCGAGGTCGGCGAGCATCATCGTCGCGTAGGGCCCTGCGAGCACGCGGGTGAAGTCCGCGACCACCAGGCCGTCGAGAGCTCCCGGCGACCACGAATCCGCTGAGTCGGATGCGGGATCAGTAGGTGACAACGCGTCCCTCCTTGGGAGCCCGGTACATACGCCACAGGGTGCGCGGAACCTCACGCAGCGGCAACGGGGCCGGCCAATCGCGCGACCGCAGGTACGCCTCGGTCCCGCCGTCGACCGTGACGACGGAGCCGGACATGAAATCGGCGTCGGACGACAGCATCAGCATGACCCAGGCGGCGAGCTGTTCCGGTGTGCCGTACTCGCGTACCGGCACCGGGAACGAACGGACATTCTTGCCAGCTGCGCCGTCGAGTTGTGATTGCAGTAGGGGGGTCATCACCGGTCCGGGCGCGATCACGTTGAGCCTGATTCCCGCACCCGCCCATTCCAGATCGGTACCGTGTTCGCGACACCACTGCGTCACAGCGAGTTTCGACGCCGCGTACGCGATCGGACCCGACAAGGTCTTACCGCGTCGTCGAATGATCCTGGCCGCGGCCTCTGTGTCGCCCGCGATCAGTCTGCGCACCGCGGACTTCGGCACGAATGGCGTCGATGTCGTCGAGTTCGAGCCGAAGACAACCACTTTCGCCTTGTCGGAGGCGGTGAGCGCACCTCGGATCCCGGTCAACACCTCGGTGACCCCGAGAGTATTGACCTCTGCGATCGCCCGCTCGGCACCCGCTCTCGGGCCGACCCCGGCTGCAAGTACCGCGCCGTCGAGCATCCCGCCACTGAGTTCGAGGATGGCCGCGATCGCCGCACGGCGGCCGTCCGGGGTCGAGAGGTCGGCGACGACGTCGGCGTCTCGCTGGTCCACGCCGATCACCGTGTGCCCCTGAGCCCGAATCGATTCCGCCACCGCCAAACCCATCCCGGAGGCTGCTCCGGTGATCACGTACCTCAGCGGGGCGTCGAGGGCGCTCTCGTCGGCTGTCGAGCCGTCGGACATCATGCTCCTATCCGTGCCGCCTTCTGTTGCGGTCGTCGTCGGCCAGCGTACGGTCATACGCGTCGTTGAAGGCGTGGAGTTCGCGAAACAATGCTTCCGGCGAGCCCGGCCCCATGTCGGAGAGCACGCGCTCGAGTCGCCTGGCCCGCAGCAGTCCGTCGTGCTCGAATGCCTCGCGCCCGAGTTCGGTGGGTCTGACCTGACGACTGATCGCCCCCTCGACGTCGAACCGTTCGAGGTACCCGTGTTTGATGGCGGCGTTCACCTGCCGGTTGACTGTCGACTGCTCGAGTTGCATCGCGTCGGTCAATTCCCGCAGCGTGCGCGGCCTCCCGTCGGAGAGAATCCACAGCAGGTTGAACGCCGACACCTCGAGAACGGAATCGGGGTCCACATGTGAGCGCCGCCGCGTCATGCGGAGGAATTCGTCGGCGAGATCGCGGTAGAGCGGCGAGGGCCACGGCGCGTAATCGTCACGATGTTCTCCCCGGCCCGCACGCCCGCCCGTGTCGCTCACGCGAAATCCTCTCAGCCGCATACCTGTCGGTTATGTCCGATATATCCCAGCGCATTAGCCATGTGTAGCTTACATATGTAGTGTGCATATCCCAAGGAGGTGTTCATGTCCGACACTGATTCGTCCTCCACTGTGCAGGGTTCCCTGCCACACGTGGAGAACAAGACCGCCACCGGCGCGGTCGCCACAGTCATCGTCCTCTGCTTCGGCGGCTTGGTCGCCGCGTTGATGCAGACCCTTGTCATCCCGATCCAACCGGAACTTCCCCAACTACTCCACACGTCACGCTCGAACGCGTCGTGGGTCATCACGGCAACGCTGCTCGCCGCAGCCGTCGCGATGCCGATCGCGGGTCGCCTCGGCGACATGTTCGGAAAACAGCGGGTCCTGGTCGGTTCCGGTGTGCTGCTGGTTCTCGGATCGGTGGTGTGTGCGCTCAGCGAATCGGTCATCCCGATGATCATCGGTCGCGCCATCCAGGGCCTCGCGATGGGCTTCATCCCGGTCGGCATCAGCCTCATGCGCGAAGTGACTCCGCCGAAGATCACGT
>NZ_BAFB01000055.1 GCF_000248075.1 Gordonia otitidis NBRC 100426
TGCTAGCGTCGAACCTTACTTCAATACGTCTCATTATCAGTATTAGTTGTGCGACAAGGCATTACGTCACCAGTCACATGACCATGCATGACTCACGACGGGCGGTGATCCGTCACACAACAAACCAACTCATCTGGGGGCGACACACTCACAAAGATCCACTCTCCATCAAATAGATCTTTTACGGTAGGGTCCCTTTCCATGACCCCGACGATCGACAGTCTGCCGAAGACCTCTGACATCGCGCCGTTGCCAACTGTGGAGGGCGGATTCCAGGCCGTTCTCGCCGACCCGCCATGGCGCTTCAGCAACCGTACCGGCAAGGTTGCGCCCGAACATCGGCGTCTCGATCGCTACGGAACGATGGACCTCGAAGAGATAAAAGCGCTGCCCGTCAACGACGTGACTGCGGACAATGCGCACCTCTATCTCTGGGTCCCGAACGCACTGCTACTCGAAGGCATTGAGGTCCTGCATGCGTGGGGATTTCGCTACGTCTCGAACATCATCTGGGCCAAGCGACGCAAGGACGGCGGGCCCGATGGGCGCGGCGTTGGCTTCTACTTCCGCAACGTGACCGAGCCGATCCTGTTCGGCGTCAAGGGATCTATGCGGACGCTTCCGCCTGCCCGGTCGACGGTCAACATGATCGAGACCCGCAAGCGTGAGCACTCTCGCAAGCCCGATGAGCAGTACGACCTCATCGAATCCTGCAGCCCGGGACCGTATTTGGAAATGTTCGCCAGATACCCACGACCTGGTTGGACCGTCTGGGGCAACGAGGCCGACGAGGTCATCGAGCCGAAGGGCCGCTCGCACAAGGGGTACACCGGCGGTGCCATCGAGAACTTTCCGTCCCTCGAGCCGAATGAACGTCTGAGCCCGTGGCTCGCTCACCGACTCGCCCGGATCCTCGCGGAGGAGTATGACACCGGCGCTTCCATCGACCAGCTGGCCGAGGAGTCCGGCTACTCGGTCCAGCGCGTCCGCACCCTGCTGGCCCAGGGTGGAGTCGAGCTGCGTGGCCGTGGTCGGCCGAAGAAGGAGCCAGTCAGGAAGGCCTCTGTCAAGAAGTCGGCCGCTAAGAAGGGTGTGGCCAAGAGCGCCGCTGCGAAGTCGACGAAGAAGGCCGCCCCGACGAAGAGGGTCGTCTCGGCCAAGACGACCCCGGCCAAGCAGGCAGTTGTCGTACCGGTCGCCCCCGCAGCAGAGGACGACATCGCCGTCTGATGCAAAGCGCTCGCGCTGACGCTGTGCCTCTACGAGCGGCGGGATCGACGTGAGCGTGGTCCTGGCCCGTACCGTCCCCTAGCACGTCTATCACTAGCAACTTCGCTCGTACCTCGAGCTCGAACGAGGCGACGAACGCGACTGTCTCATCCTCGAAATCGCGATCGCCAGAAGTGCTTCACCCCGCCCTGTCCGGTTGCTGAAGAAGTCCCCCGGCGGGCCGCGGCGCTACAGGACTCCAGCACCAGCCCAGACGACCAGCACCAGCCCAGAAGAAGACATCGCACAGTTCGACGACAAGAACTCCGCAGCCCCAGTCTCGCTACGGGGTCTTCCTCTGTCCGAAGTCACTAAGACCCGCGTCCACGAACCGATGACTTGAACGGGCAGGTTGCAGACAGTCAGGCCGACGTAGGTGAAAGACTTAGATGTGTGAGCCCCGTACCCACAGTTGGCAAGATTTCCTTCACTAAGTTCACTGCACCCGAGGCGACGATGCAGAAGCTGGCGACCGTCGAGCCCGGGACCACGACTGCCGCTGAAGTCGAGCAAATCCTCGAGAGCGACGCGATCGCGGGGGGATCGACGCCTGCTCCACTCTGGAACGACTTGATCGACTACGACCCGCCAGCGGATGCGAGGGCCAAGGCCGGGACGCAGGTCGCCATTGACAACGAACTCCTACGGGCGGCCCGTGAAGGGGTAGATTATCAGTACCTGCTGTTCTGGGCAGCCCTCAATCTCGCTGACACCCGGTTGGATACCATCACCCAACGTTTCCTCACTGATGACGACGGCCGGCTCAACGTGCAAATGATCAACCGTCAGGCGCTCGGCGACGCTCTCGCGGCATACGCGTCTGATGATCAGAACTTTCCCAGAGACGGGAAGTCGACGACTAACATTCTCAGTCTTCTTGAACGGTGCCGACTCATCGAACCCGAGAAGCACGGGGGATCCATCGTCGGGGTCGACTACCTGCTCCCGACACGGGGGGCCGCCCGTCCGCTGGTAACCATGGTAGGCGAGCGCCTCGCTCACCAGGGCGTGGTGGCCGTGCCAGGCCGGGAAGTCGAACTCGCCCTCGCGATCGGCGCCAATTCCTGGTTGGGGCTATCCCGCGATGAGTTCGTCCAAGCGCTCAACCAGAGCGCGGGCGTCACGCCTCCCGTCGTTCGCGGTTCCCTTCCTGACGACCTGTACGAGCTGGCCACACAGTTACGCCGCAAGGGGCAGGTGGTTCTCCAAGGTCCACCCGGAGCCGGCAAGACCTACGTCGCCCGAAACTATGTGGAATGGGCGACCGCTAAACGGGTCGATGACAGCCGCCTGCAATCGATTATCGATTCGTTGCCGACTAACGAACGAACCATCGACGGCATCGCTGACGAGGTCGTACGACGAGACATTGGGGCTCTCTGGGACATCGTCCAGTTCCACCCTGGCTACGACTACACGGACTTCGTCCGAGCCCTCGTCGCCGAGCCCTCGTCCGGCGGAGTCACGTTTACCCCCAAGCACAAACTTTTCAGCCTCATGACTGGCGTGGGCAACCGGCTTCTCGACGTCGGACACGACGTGGAGATGGTGCTAATCCTCGACGAGATCAACCGCGGCAACATCCCGAACATCTTCGGTGAACTGCTCTACGCGTTGGAGTATCGAGGTGACGCGGTCTCCACCCCCTACGCGGTCGACGGCGACGCCTCGATTTCGGTCCCACCGAGTATGCACATCATCGGCACAATGAACACTGCTGACCGCAGCATTGCAGTCATCGACTACGCGCTGCGCCGTAGGTTCGTTTTTCTCAACGTCGCGGCGACCGACGTTCCTATCCGAAGCTACGACTTCGACTCGGAGATCACGCGAGCTGCGGCTCTCTACCTGTACGAGACTACCGACCTCGCCCTGTCCGACGCGCCCGCCGGCCTAAAGGTCGGACCGTCCTACTTCCTGGCAGCTGCAGACAAGGACGAGTCCTCACTCCAGGTGCTCGCCGCCCGATTCATTTACGAGGTCCTGCCGCTACTTGATGAGTACGAGATGGAGGGTGAGATAGACACGACCGCGCTAAGCTCTCTTCGAGCCGAGCTTGGATTGTCCGCTGACGCTACGCAGCGCCAACAGGCCCAAAACCTCGCCTCTCGCCTCGAACAACGCGTCATTGACGCGGTGCCGAAATCGGTTCTGTACGAGCAACTCCCCGACCCCGACTCATGACCGAGACAATCGGTATCGAAGTAGCGGAGCGGCGCTCCACTCTTATCGATAGCGACGTCGCCGAGACTGTTCCCAGCGACTTCTGGCGAGCTGCAGATTGCACGGTCCGACGATCGCCGGGCGACCAGGCGTGGACACTCGCAGCTGGAGACTGCGTCGGTGTCGGCCGCATCATCACCGGCGACCTGGATATCACCCTCACTGTCGTGCCCAAGCTGCCGGATGCAGATATGTTCTTCCTCGCTGACTACGCGTTCGGTCAGCGCCACGAGTCGCTTCGTGTCCTCGATTTTGACCAGCCGACGCTAGCAGCGGTACATAAGGACCCAACTGCTTGCCTACTCCTTTGGCACGTCGGTGCCATCAGCCGATTCGCCTCTCGCTGGCTGCGTCGTGACTACCGATCGAGTGATCGGACCTTCAAAGGCAAGGTAAAGGGCCGGATCCTGCTCGATCGCTACATCACCGATCACATAGCTTCGGGCCGATCCAACGAAATCCCCTGTCGAACAATCGAACAGACACAGGACACGCCCAACAATCAGGTACTCAAAGCCGGGCTGCGACACGCAGCCATGCTCAGCCACAGTCTCCCGGTCGCAGCCGCCGGTGTGGAAGTCCGGCGTCAGGTCTCAGCCACCCTTCCTAAGTTCTCCCAAGTCTCCGACATTGCCGTGACTCCGTCAGTGCTCCGCTCGACGTCCGTGCGAGGCCCGCAGCGCCACTATGCGATGATCCTCCGAGCCACGCGTAGCCTGCTTGCCAGCCAATTCACTGGGGTGCACGCCGGCGGCCTTCCTACGGAGTCATTCATGTGGGACATGCCGACCCTGTTCCAAGAGTCAGTGCGTGGGATCATATCGATGATGGACGACGTCGAGTTGGACGAGAAAAGTCCGCCTGCAGCCACCATCTACGACAGTTCCGGGGCAAAGGTCAGGAGGTCGAAGGTCGACCCCGACCTCGTCATCGTGATTCCTGGCCACGGCGCTGTGCTGCTCGATACTAAGTACAAGAACGTTCTGAGCGGCCCAACCACATCACCCGAGTCCGATTCGATCATACTGAGCGAGAAAGTGCGGATCTCCGTCTCACGGGCCGACATCTACCAAGCCGTTGCGTACAGCCAGCATGAACGCTGGTCGGACGACGTCCTAACTTCCGGGCTACTCTTCCCGGTTAGCTTGCCCGCCGGCGCGACGGTTCCGGAACCGGTGTACGTTCACGGCTTTGGCATTTCGCCAAATCCGCTGATATTTATAGACATTGGACCTCACGCCCGCCAGAACCTTGAACAGTTCCGAAGCGCGATCAGGCAACTGCATGGGGGAAGACTGCTGCACGGGTAGGGGCATCTGATCTGTGCCTACTTACTCGATGTGAATCGCCCCGGGTTTGCTGGGGGCTCGTTTACTTGGTTCCAGCGACTGCCGGGACCGGGTTCTCACGGTAGCTGGTGACTGTGTGGGTCGACCAGTAGGTGGTCTCGTACTCGACGGGTGGGACGTGCCCGATCTCGCCTTGCAGGCGGCGGTGGTTGAACCAGTCGATGTATTCGGCGACGGCGATCTCGACCTCGCCGACACCGCCCCAGCCACCGCGAGGGCGC
>NZ_BAFB01000054.1 GCF_000248075.1 Gordonia otitidis NBRC 100426
GGGGCTGGTGCACGAGTAGGTGACATCTGATCTGGCTTGCCCTGCCGGGCGGCCTGGAAGGATGCCAGCTGTGCCCAAGCCCTATCCCCAGGAGTTCCGCGACGACGTTGTCCGCGTCGCCCAGAACCGTGAAGACGGTGTGACTCTCGAACAGATCGCTGCCGACTTCGGTATCCACCCGATGACCCTGAACAAGTGGATCCGCAAGGCCGACGTGGAGGCCGGGATCAAGCCCGGCACCACGTCGGCCGAATCGCGTGAGCTGCGCGAGGCCAAGCGGCGTGTGCGCCTGCTTGAACAGGAGAACGAGGTCTTACGCCGGGCGGCGGCGTACCTGTCCCAAGCGAATCTGCCGGGAAAAGGTGGTACCCGCTCGTGAGTGAGCTGGCCGCTGACGGCATCCCCGTCACGGTGGCGTGTCGGGTACTCAAGATCGCTCGCCAGCCCTACTACCGGTGGCGCAAGAACCCGATCACCGACGCCGAGCTCGCCGAGGCGTACCGGGCCAACGCCCTGTTCGACGCCCACC
>NZ_BAFB01000053.1 GCF_000248075.1 Gordonia otitidis NBRC 100426
ACACCCGCCGAAGCCATTGCAGGCATCACCGAAGCCCTCGCCGCCCTCCGCAGGGCGCTCCGCGCCGCCGAAGAACACCAAGCCGCCGCGAAACGACACGCGGCACGCATCTACATCGACCGCTAGACGCGGCGAGCCCGACCATGCGCCGTCAGCCTCCCGAGCTCGGCTTCGCCGAACTCTTAATGCCATTCCGCTGCTAGCG
>NZ_BAFB01000052.1 GCF_000248075.1 Gordonia otitidis NBRC 100426
CACTGGCCCTTCCTGTTCAACACACACCGGGGACGTTCTTCGAATACACGCAGCACGGACCCGACCTGTTGGCATTCGTCGTGCAACGCGCCATCGGCGAGGATCTGCAGCAGTTCGCGCAGCGAACCCTGTTCGGGCCGTTGGGGATCGATCAGCACGACTATTACTGGGCGCGTGATCGCTCCGGCCACACCTACGGATACGCGTTCTTGTTCATGCCACCTGTCGACTATTCGCGACTCGGGCTCCTCATGCTCAACGACGGCGTCTGGGGCGGCCAGCGGATCATCTCGTCCGATTACATCCGGCAAGCGCACACGCCGTCGTCGTCGAATCATTGCTACGGATATCTGTTCTGGGTCAACGACTCTCCGTGCACCGGCCCGTCCTTTCCGTCGCGTCAGACCATTTCCCAGGCGCCGCTGGCGGGGCTGCCGCGAGACGCCTACGCCATGGTCGGATTCCTGCAGCAGAACAACTTCATCGTGCCGAGCCTCGGGTTGCTGGTGAGCTGGACCGGGATTCTCGGCGACGTCTCGCCCGACCCCGGCACACTGCTGAGCGCGAGCCTCAACAGTGAGCTCTACCGCGAGTTCTTCCGCAAGCTCGTCGCAGCGTTCCGGACGCCCCGCATTCCCGACCCGGGACCGTACCGGCCGACCATGAACCTGGACTTCGATCCGGTGCAGTTCACGGACCCGAACATCGCATTGGGCGCGTTGGGTTTCGGGCCGTATGCGCCGTCGGACTGCACCGTCCTGCGATGCGGTTCCGCTCCACTGCGAGCACCACTCCAGGGCAACCCCGGGTGCTTCGCGATCACCTGTGTTCCGGGCCTACCGGAGTCACCCGGAAAGCGGTAGCCGCCGGCAGCACACAGTCATCTGGCACGGTGTAGTCCATGCAGGATCCGCAGCGCACCACACGGTCGACCGTGGGCCTGCTCGTCGGAGTCACGCTGGTGACCCCTATCGCCTCCGGCATGAGCTCACTCACGAAATCGGTTCATGGCTGGGACATGCCTCCCGCAGAAATGGCTGAGACCGAACGATCGCTGTCGGTCATCACTGCGATTCTGCTTGCGATGATCGCGATCTCGACGATCATTGCCGCGGTCGTCGCCGTGGCCCCCGTGGACGCGCTCGCGGTGGCGTGACGAGGCCGGTCAAGTCGTGGTGTCGCCGGTCTGGCTTGGCGAAGTACGGGAATTACCAGGGCACCGTCTGACCTCGACAGTCCAGGAACTGCAACCCGCCTGCTCCGGCCTGCACTTCCAGGACATCGGCTACTCCGCCGGTGCTCTCTTCGACGGTCAGCGCGGCGTCGGAGCCGCCCAGATCGGTCTTGACCCACCCCGGCGCGATCAAGAGCAGCGTGCGTGGGTCGTCAGAGTTCCTCGCCGCGAAACTCCGCATCAACTGGTTCAACGCCGACTTGCTCGCCCGGTAGATCTCCCAGCCCGTCACGCGCGTGTTGTTGGTGATACTGCCCTGCCCGGACGACATCACGCCGATGGTTCCGGACGATGGAACGAGGTCATGGAACCGTTCGACGAAGCGCATGGGGCTCAGTGCATTGGTGACCATCACGCGATCGAACGTCTCCGTCGAGACGTCGGCGACGGTCTCCCATCGGTCGTGCGTGATCCCTGCGTTCACAAAGATCAGATCAAAGGTGCTGTCGGACAACCGATCATGCAGCTCGGTCACCGAGGCGGCGTCGTTGATGTCGACGCTCTCCACCGTCACAGAGCCTCCCGACCCCGTGGCAAGTGCTTCCAACTCGCCGCCGGAGTGCCGGCTCGTCGCCGTCACCTGCCAGCCGCGTTCAGCGAGACGCGTGGTCAGGCCAAGGCCCAAGCCCCGTGATGCCCCGACGATCAGAGCCTTCTTGACTGCCATGCGTGTGTCCTCTCTATCCGAACCGCTCGGTCCTGATCCTGTCGGCGGGGTGACCCACGTGGAGCATCGTCCGCGCGCAATATTCGACGAAGCCGTTGGGTCCACAGATGTAGACCACCGGTTCACGCTCGGGCGCGATGGTCACTGCGGCGAGCTCGGCCGCGGTGACGCGTCCCGGCATGCGCACATCGTCCTGCTGCGCGACCCGCGTGTGAAAAACGCTGATGGGCAGCCGGTCGTGCGCGGCGAGTTGGTCGAGCTCTGCGGCGAAGTAGCGCCGCTCCGGACCGCGCAGCGAGTACACGAGGTTGAACGGCGTCGACGGTGCGGCCACCTCACGCTTGCGGATCATCGACATGAGCGGCACGATGCCCGACCCACCGCCGATCAGCTGCACCGGACTCGTGCTCGCGGGATTCCACGTGAACCATCTGCCATTCGGTCCGCTGATCTCGAGCGGCTCACCCACCTCGACGACGTCGACCAGATACGGCGATACCTCGCCGTCGTCCAGTTTCTCGACGGTCACTTCGACCGTGCGCGTCTCTCGCACGTCGGACAGCGAGTACGGGCGGGCCGTCGAGTACCCGTCCTCGGCAGTGAGCCGGATGTCGACGTGAGCTCCGGCGTCGGCGCTCATCGGTTCACTCAGCGCGAGGCGCAGCGATCGCGCGGTCGGCGTCTGCATCTCGGCGCCGACAACGGTCGTGATCTGCCAGTCCACAGCCGTCAGTCTCCCTGGGTCCATTCCCCTGGCGCGAGGCCCGACTGCCTCACGCGTACCGCTGCTCTCGCCAGGGATCGCCGTATATGTGGTAGCCGCGTTCCTCCCAGAATCCGGGCGTGTCACTCGGCATGAATCGAAGTCGGCGAACCCATTTCGCGCTCTTCCAGAAATAGAGATGAGGTACCAGCAGCCGGACCGGTCCTCCGTGTTCTGGCGCGAGGGGCTCACCGTCGAAGGTATCGGCGAGCCAGGCTTTGCCGCCGGTCAGGTCGTCGAGCGGGACGTTGGTGGTGTAGCCGCCGTAGCAGTGCGCCATCACAAAGTCGTCGGGTTGCCAGGGAAGAGTTGCCAGCAGATCGTCGAATGACACTCCACGCCAGCGCGTGTCGAACTTCGACCACCGCGTGACGCAGTGGATGTCGGTGGTGACGTCCTCGTGCGGCAGCGCGGTGAACTGCGGCCAGTCCAGACTGTGCGCACGATGATCAGACGACTGAATGGTCAAGCGCCACTTGTCGTGTGGCAGCGCAGGTGTGGGCTCGGCGGAGAGCACGGGAAAGTCGAGCGTCGAGTACTGCCCCGGTGGCAGCCGATCGGCCATCCGGTCACGGCGTCCGACGAACCCTCGGTTGACTATCGCCATGTCTGCAAGTGTAGATCTGCCGGCGCTTTGCGCAGGTCATGGGCGTATAGTCTGATTAAAAGCTGATGCGCACTCACAGCCGACGTAGACGCCTGGTCGTGTGTTTGTCACCGATGAATGCGGCGTGATCGCCGGTCAGGAGAAGTGCAGTGCTCGGTAACGCGGTTTTGGGTCCGACGCGTGTTCGTTTCACCAGCGATCGTGACGCTCGTGTTGCGGGCGCCTGGTATCCGTACACGGCCAATCTCGCCGGGGAGCTCAGCAGTCTCTCGGCGGCGGTGACGCCGCTCCTCGGGGAGATCACCTCGATTTCGGTGCACTGGCAGAGCTATCGTCGCTATCCTGGTCTCGACTCCGAGGACGCTCCGACGATCCCGCCGCTGATGACCATCTCCGCCACCGACCGTGACGCGACGCTCCTGGTGATCCCGTGTCGCACGTCGTCGTCGCTCGCGGCCATGCTGCTACGCCTCGCAAGTGACACCGAGTTACAAGGCGCCCACACGTACTCACTGGAGTGCAACAAGGGGCGACGCATCCTGTCCCTCGCCGAGCAGTACATGTCCGAACTCGACGACGACGCGGTTGTTCGCTGACGTCAGAAGGTACTCGGCGGATTGACCGTCGACTTGTCGACACGGGTGTCCGGGACGCCCCACTTGTCGAAGATCTTGGCGTAGTCGCCGGTCTCGATCAGCTTGTTGACCGCGTCCGTCAGCGGCTTGGCCAGACCTGAATCCTTGGCCGTGACGAATCCGACCGGCGTTGAACTGATCTCGCCGAGGAACTTGGTGCCGGGCACATGCTTCTCGTCGTACTTGAGGCTGAGTACCGGCCCGAAGTACAGGTCCACCTTGCCGTTTCCGAGTCCGAGGAAGATCGGTGCGGTGTCGTTGAAGTACTGCACGGTCCACGGCTTCTTACCGACCTTGGCGCAGTCGTCGACGTGTGAGCTGAGCAGGGTCTGGAAGGTCGAGCCGGGCGTCGTGGCGATCGAGTACCCACAAACGTCGGTGATGGTGTTCACCTTCTGCAGGTCGACGCGCGACGACCCGAGGAACCCCTGACCGTCGTTGAGGTAGGTGGAGAAGTCGAGTACTTTCTCACGCTCGGCCGTGACACCGAAGTTCGCTTGTCCGACTTGGTATTTACCGTTCTGCACGCCGGGAATGATCGAGGCGAACGTGCCGTACTGCACGTTCCAGTTGACTCCGAGGACTTTCCCTATGGCATTGCGTAGGTCGAGATCGAGGCCGACGTTCTTGTCGTCGACCACGCCGCCGTGCGGTAGTGACGACGTTCCCGGTGTCTGCGTGGTGCCGACCGTCAGCGTGCCGGCTGAACGCACACTCTCCGGCAGTTCCGCACTGAGTTTCTCGTCCTTGACGATACCGCTCGTGATGTCCTGCGTCGGAACGGCCGACGCCTCGGCGGAGCCTGTGGTGTCGTCGGACGAGCCGCAACCGGTCAGCGCGATGCCGCCGATCACCGCCATGGACGCCAGCAGGGTGACTATGCGTTGTGGGTGTTTCATCGGTGAATCCCCCGTAGTGAACGTGTGGTGTGGGCAGTGGTCCGGACGTACTGTCACAGGACCGCGGACAGAAAGGCTTTCGTGCGCTCGTGCTGCGGATCGTCGAGAATCTCTGTGGGCGGACCGGATTCGACGATGCGCCCGCCATTGAGGAAGATCGCCTGGTCGGCGACCTCACGCGCGAAGCCGATCTCGTGGGTGACGATCACCATGGTCATGCCGCGGCTTGCGAGATCGCGGATCACCGACAGCACTTCGCCGACGAGTTCGGGGTCCAGTGCGCTCGTCGGTTCGTCGAACAGCATCAGACGCGGTTTCAGCGCCAGCGCGCGAGCGATCGCGACACGTTGCTGTTGGCCACCCGACAGCTGCCGTGGGTAGGAGTCCTCTCGGCCCGCCATGCCGACACTCTCGAGCAGTTCACCCGCCCTCGCGACGGCGTCGCGACGCTGCACGCCCGAAGCCAATGGGCCCTCGATCACGTTCTGCAGCACCGTCATGTGCCCGAACAGGTTGAACTGCTGGAACACCATGCCGATGGTCGCGCGCTGTCGGGCGATCTCGCGGTGGGAGAGTTCGTGCAGCTTGCCGGGCGACGGCCGGTACCCGATGATCTCGCCGCCGACCTCGACGAAACCGCCGTCTGGCTTTTCGAGGTGGTTGATGCAGCGCAGCAGCGTCGACTTTCCCGAGCCAGACGGTCCGAGCAGAACCGTGACGGTGCCGGCCGGAACGTCGACGTCGATGCCGTCGAGGACCTTGTGTAGTCCGAAGCTCTTGCGTAGTCCGCGGATTCGGACGAGGGGTTGCTCGCCGGCGGATGCGTGGTCATCTCGGGAGCTCGCCGTCGAGGTGGTCATGCCGTCACCACAATCCTGCGGCTGCCGATACGTCCGAACAGTGGCAGGTTCTCGCGGACCGTCGTCCAGAATCTCTGTGGCGGGCGGCGATTGCCACGCGAATAGTGGCGTTCGACGAAGTACTGTCCGATTGACAGCACGCTCGTGACGATCACGTACCAGATCGTCGCGACCAGCAGCAGCGGCAGGATCAGGTAGTTCTGCTGGTAGATGAGTTGCGTCGAGTACAGGAGGTCCTGCACTGCGATCACGCTGACGATCGACGTCGCCTTGAGCAGTCCGATCAACAGGTTGCCCGACGCCGGCACGATCGCGGGCATGGCCTGCGGCAGGATGATCCGCCGGAAGATGCGGTATCGGCTCAGTCCCAACGCTTCTGCTGCCTCGGTCTGACCTCGGTCGACGGACAGGATGCCGCCGCGCACGATTTCGGCGGCGAACGCTGCGACGTCGATCGTCAAGGCGACGAAGGCGGCGAGCACCCCGGAGAAGAGGTGTGCCGTGTCGGCGGTGACGAACTCCGGCCCGAATGGAATACCTAGTGACAGTTGCGGATACAACGATGCCAGCTCGTACCAGAACAGAAGTTGGACCAGCGGCGGGATGGATCGTATGAGCCACACGTATCCCGCGCTCAGCGTCGACAGGATGGGGTTCGACGACAGCCGCATCACCGCCAGGACGATGCCCAAGGTGAACCCGCACACCATGACCGCCGCGGTCAGCCACAGCGTCAGTCCAAGGCCGCGCAGGATGGATCCGTGCAAGAAGTAGTGGCCGACCACATCCCACTGGAAGCGCGGGTTGGTAATCAGTGTGTGCACCAGCATCGCCGCAAGCACGAGGACGACAGCGCTGCTCACCCACTGGCCGGGCTTGCGCGCCGTGACCAGCTTGGCGGAGAGCAGCTCGGCGTCGTGCGGCTCGCTGGACAGCGACGCACACTGCGGCGCTGCGGACAGGTCTGCGGTCACGGGAATCGGTGTCGTCCTCGGATTGGTAAATGGTCGGCATGTCGATGGCGGGAGCGTCTATGACGAGAGCGGCGGCGCAGCTCTCATAACCGAAGCAACGGTAGTTCTGCTTCGACGGTTGTCCGAGAGTATGAATCTGCCGGATTCTTAGGGTCGCAAAGCAGGGTGGGAGATTGTTTCGGCCGTGCACTGCCACCGAGCGCCTACCGTAGTGTGCGACCGCCGACACCGAGGAGCCTGATGTCCGAGCTATTCGAGATCACCCGTCTGATCCACGCCGATGCAGCTGCGGTTTTCGCGCTGCTGACCTCGCCCGACGGCCATGTCGCCATCGATAGCTCAGGGATGTTGCAGAGCGCCGAAGGTGCGCCGGTCGGTGCGGTCGGCGACGAGTTCGTGGTCCACATGGATCGGGAGTCGCTCAACGATCTACCGATGGGCAAGTACGACGTACGGGTGATCATCACCGGTTTCGAGCAGGACCGGTGGATCGAGTGGACCATCATCGGCACCGTGAAACCGCCGCTCGATCATCGCTACGGCTACCGCCTTGAACCGACCGACGACGGCACGCTCGTCACCTCGTACTACGACTGGAGTCGCGTCACCGACGCGGACATCAAGGGCCGGTTCCCGATCATCCCGGAGGCCGGGCTACGCGCCACGCTGGGAATCTTGGCGCGGACAGTCGAGCAGCACCGAGAGAGGGGCATTCAGTCGTGACACCATGCATCACTTCAACGACGCGTCGTCGCCCATCACCGCACCCTCGCGGCGCGGATCTGCCCCGCCGAGCCAGCCGCCTTCGGATCGCTGCAAGGCGCTGAGTCCGCTGGACTGGTCCTCGACCGACACCTGCTCACGCCGCTCGCGCAGCCCCTTGACGAGCGGGTCGTCGGCGCCGTCGTTCGCGGTGTTGACGAGTGGGTGCTCGCCACCGACGTTCGACGTCGGGGTGTTGGCTGTTCCGAAGTCGATCATCGACACCGCCTGCTGCGGGTTGAGCTTCCAATCCAGCATTCCGACAAGGGTTTTGACGACGAACTGGATGATCACCGCTCCGCCGGGCGATCCGAGGGCCGCTGTCAAGGTGTCCGGGGAGCCGTTGGTGCCTGGCTGCATGACCAGGGTCGGCGCCATCGACGAGCGCGGTCGCTTACCAGGTGAGACGCGGTTCGCGAGGAGCTGCCCCGAGTCATCGCGTGGCTCAGCGGAGAAGTCGGTGAGCTGGTTGTTGAGGATGAAGCCGTCGACCATGTGGAAACTGCCGAATGCCGACTCGACGGTCGTGGTCATCGACGCCACGTTGCCGTACTTGTCGGCGACGGTGATGTGGCTGGTGCCGTGCTCTGTGCCGGTGTAGGTGCCAAGCGGAACCTCGCCGAGATCGCCGGGCTCTGCCTTACCGAGCGAGGTGTTCGGTTTGATCAGTGCCGCACGTTGTTTCAGGTACGTCGGGTCGAGCATCGTCGCAACGCCCTTCCCGGGTAGCGGGATGAAGTCGGGGTCGGCGATGTATTTGTCGCGGTCGGCGTAGGCGAGGCGCTCTGCTTCGTTGATCAGGTGTACCGCTTCGGGGTTGGGATGCCCTCCGTCGCGGTCGACGCCGGTCGGTGCCATCGACGGGATGTCGAAGTTGGAGAGGATTCCCATCGTCGCGGCAACGGTGATGCCGCCCGACGACGGCCCAGGCATCGCGACAATCCGGTGGCCGCGGTACTCGGTCGATACCGGTTCCCGACGCATCGCCTTGTAGTTCTTGAGGTCGTCGGCAGTCATCAGACTCGGCGTCATGTCGTTCGACGTCGAGCCGGCCTTGGCGACGATTGCGTCGGCGATGGGTCCCGAATACAGGGCTTGCGCGCCGTCGGTTGCCAACGCGCCCAGTGTCTTTGCGTAGTCGGGGTTGGTCAGTCGTGTGCCGGCCGCCTTCGGTGTGCCGTCGGGGTTGAGGAAGTACGAGCGCGCGTCGTCGTCGGCCTCGAGGTCGTTGGCGGATTCGGCGATCGCAGTCGCGAGGCGCGGCGAAATGTCGAAGCCGTTGTCAGAGAGGCTGACTGCGGGGTCGAAGAGATTCTTCCAGGCCGTGCGTCCGTGCTCGTTGTGGATCTCCTCGAGCATCCGCACCGCTCCCGGTACGCCGATGGAGCGGCCCGAGGCGCGTGCGGTCGGGATCGGTGCACGGTGGTCGGTCGGGCTGATGTAGCGCAAATAGTCCTCGGTGGCTGCAGCGGGAGCTGTCTCGCGGCCGTCGAACGCGGTCACTTTATGGGTGTTGGAGTCGTAGTAGAGCGCGAATGCGCCGCCGCCGACTCCCGACGACTGCGGCTCGACGAGTCCGAGCACCGTCTGCGCAGTCACCAAGGCGTCGGCTGCGGTCCCGCCGTCACGGAGGACCTCACACGCCGCCTTCGTGGCGAGCGGGTTCGCCGTCGCTGCGGCGTAGGTATGTGTCTGGACGGGCTGCATCCCGGTGCGGTATCCAGTCGCTGCCTCAGGTCGGGTCGAGATGTCGGCGGACGACTGCGCGGCGGCACTGGAGTCGATCTGCGTCCCGGTGTGCAGCTCGCCGCAGGTCATGCGGGCCTGCGTGTCGTCGGTCGACGACGAACAGGCGGTCAGGATCAGGGCCGGCGCGACGGCGAGTGCTGCGGCGCGGAGGAGCGTGCTTGCGTGCGGTGGACGGCGCATACGGGTTAAGGGTAGGGAAGACTGCGCGGGTATGTGTCGCAAAACGCGGGGGTCGCAACGGCTGAACTCACGGAGCGGACGGAAATTGCTGCGACTTGTCATGGTCCTCCCGTACGGTCCCGAGTATGCACACGGAGCAGCTTGATTCGCTCGTCGTTGCGGCCCAACGATATCCAAGTCTGGCCGGCGGCCATTTCTACGACGAAGTCATCGACGAGGTCCACCACCGCATCGTGATCAGCGGAAGCGTCGGCAAAGCCGATATCGGAGCCCTGCTGCTCTGGAAGCGAATCAATCTCAATACCCGCTGGACGATGGCGTTGAATCAAGAACCCGACCAACGCGTACGTGAGATAACCGGGGAGGCCATCAAACAAGCCGGCTCGGGTCCAATACTCGAGGGGGCCAGAATCGCGCGGACCACGCTACTTCCATTGCCCGGATGCTCTTCTGGTGCCGCCGTTGCATCCACCATCTTGACTGCGGCTTGGCCTGATCGCATGGCCGTTTACGATCGACGTGCCGCGGCAACGCTTAGGCACTTCGGTTACGAGTTCCGACGCGGCGTGTATTCGGAATACATGACGGCGGTATGCGCCCTCGCCGCTGAACTATCGAATCACACGGGCACGAACTGGCTACCCCGAGATGTCGATAAGGCGCTGTTCGAATGGCGCGGGTGATGTCGAGACACCAATCGGACATGACGTCGACGTTGGGGTACTGAACGGATCATGAGCAGCCACGTCATCTGCGCGGCTCCAGCGCCAACTGCCTGTGGTCGACGGGAATGACGATGTCGGCTCGACCCACCGGATGGACGAACAGCTCCAACATCGGATTCGGAGTGTCATCGAGAATCACGACGCGGCAGGTCTCCTCGGGTAATTCGTTGGCTCGGGAGAAGACGTCGTCGCGTGCGGTGTTCAGCAGGATCGCGATGCGTCCAGCGAGACCGCGCTGGTCATAACAGATTCCGGCTGGTTCACCGATTGTGTCTTCCGCCGCACAACCGGAGGAGTCGGCTCCCAATGCGTATCGATGATCAAGAGACCTCACGCTGCCTTCACGACCGGCACGGCGAGTAGACGCGACGTCATGTCGTCTACGTCGAGGCCACATCACTCTTCCTTACTCGGCAGCTTCCAGCCGAATGTTGCGGTCGGGGGCGCACTCTTCATGAACAACCGCGCTGGCCGTCCGCCGCCGACCCGAGTCTCCGGCACACCCAGTTCATCGACCTTTGGTTCCAGAAGCGGCTGCACGCGCCGGTTGAACGAGTCCCGCATCAGGCGTCGACCGAGGATCGCTTCATGCAGCTCACGCAGGTCCGACAGCGTGTACGGCTCGGGCAGCAGCCCGTCTGGGTCGGGACGATCTTCATAGCGTTCGCGAAGATTGTCAGTGGCAGATGCAATGATCTCGTCATGGTCGTAGAGCAACCTCTCCCCCGACGCGAGACGACCGTCGACGTCGAGCGGAGCGAGTTCTCCGACGACGTCCGTCAGCGCCGATGCGGGTTGCGCGACGGCATGCGCGATCGAGATCGTCCACCCGCGGGGATCTCGATCAGGATCGCAGAACACCGCGAGCAGATGCGGCCGGACGCGATCGGGTGAAAGTCCCAGCTTGAGTTCCAGTACCTCACGGACCGTCTCGTCGACAGTGTGCCGTTCTCGGATGAACCGTCCAGGAAGAGCAGCTTTTCCAGAGTCCGAATCGCGTTGCACGACAACGTTCAACTGACCGTCGACGACGGTCAACACCGCGATGTCGACGGCGACGTTCGGGCGTGGATAGCTCGCGAGGCGAGGTCGTGAGGTCGTAGCCACCCCTTGACACTATTCGCATTTTCACTCAAACTACTAATCGCACTTCCGCGCAAAGTCGCCTCGGTTCGTTACCCGGGCGGGAACAGGAGCAGGTCATGAAGTTCTCCACCGCCCTCGACGTCGACGTCGTCGCCCACGAATCCGCCGACGAAGTCTCCATTCTCATCGAACTGGAAGCACCCGAGGCGCCAACCACGGAACGGGCGCCCTCCGCTCTGCAGATCGTCTTGGACCGCAGCGGCTCGATGAGCGGTCCCCCGCTCGAGGGCGCAAAGAAGGCGCTCGCCGGAGTCATCAGTCGACTCGACCCGCACGACGTATTCGGTGTCGTGGCCTTCGACAACGAGGCCCAGGTTGCCGTGCCCGCCGGACTGCTGACCGACAAGGGGCGTGCCGCCGATCTCGTCGAATCAATTGACTCGGGTGGCTCCACCGACCTGTCGTCGGGTTACCTTCGTGGCCTGCAGGAACTACGCCGCGCTGCCAAGCAGGCCGGAATCAGCGGCGGCACAGTGCTTGTCATCAGCGACGGACACGTCAACAGCGGTATCAGCGGCGTCGACGAGTTCGCGTCCTTGACCACCAAGGCCGCCGCCGACGGCATCGTGACCTCGACGCTCGGCTACGGACGTGGCTACGACGAGACACTGCTCGCAGCAATTGCTCGGTCCGGCAACGGGAACCACGTGTTCGCCGACGACCCGGATGCCGCTGGTGCGGCGATCGGCGGCGAGGTTGACGGGTTGCTGTCGAAGGCCGTTCAGGCGGTGACACTGACCGTACGGTTCATCCCGCAGGTGCAGGTGAGTCTGTACAACGATCTTCCCGCACACCAGACTGCGGACGGTGAGGTGACGATCGAACTGGGCGACCTGTATGGCACCGAAGCGCGCAAGCTGCTGCTGAAGTTGGCCGTCGACGGGATGTCGGGGTTGGGTGTCGCGCAGATCGCCGAACTCGACCTGCGTTACGTCGAGTCGGCGACGCTCACCGAGCACACGGTGACGCTCCCGGTCACGGTGAACGTGGTGCCCGGTGATGAGGCGGATGGCCGGATCGCTGATCCGCGCGTGCAGTCGGAG
>NZ_BAFB01000051.1 GCF_000248075.1 Gordonia otitidis NBRC 100426
AGGTTGATGCCGATAGCTTTGTACGCGAACTGCGTGAGGCCCGAGCAGTCGAAGCTGTCGGGGCCGGTCGCACCCCACACGTACGGTTTTCCGCGCTGGGCCATCGCCACCGACACAGCCTGCTGGTAGCCACCGCCGCTGCTGCCGCCGTTTCCGGGATCGGCGGCCAGTTGCTGCCCGCCGCCGTCGTATTCTTTCGCCCACTGCAGGATTCGGGCAACGTACGGCTGCGTCTGGGTGGTGTAGTCCCCGCCGGACGGCATACCGCCAGCGTTGAGGACTGCGCCGATACCAGCGTTGTAGGCGGCGATCGTCAACGCCACCGGGTCGCCCTTCACGCGGCCCGAGGCGATGAGTTTCTTCATGTTGTTGTAGTCGGCGCACATCATGTGCCCTTGCGCCATGGTGGCGTCAGCAGCGTTGCGTGGGTCGCCCGTGCCTGGCGGGGAGATCGCTTTGCCGTTCTCGTCGACTTTGGCACCCCACGTCGGCCACGTCGTTGGCTGGAACTGCGAACTGCCCTGTGCGCCAGTGACACTTGTCGCGTTCTCGTTGAACCCGGACTCGGCGCGAATCTGTGCGGCCAACAGTGGCGCGGTGATGCCGTCGCAGATCTGTCCGGCGAGAGTGATCCATTTGACGAACCGTTGCGGAACGGTTCCCGGTTTGAGGGTGCGTCCTCCGACGGTGCCTTGCGCGCAGCTGATGTTGGTGACCGACTGCAAAGAGGCGCCGGCTTGCGAGTACTGGTCTTTCCATAGTTGTTGGGTGGCGCCGATCGCCAGCTGCTCCCACGACCCGAACTCGCCACCTCGAGTGGCCTGTTCTGGATACATTTCGACGAGAACGTCTGCGAGTTTCTTTGTCGCCCATTGCCGGTCCTGCGTGGCCACCGTTTTGAGGCGATCGAAGAATGCGCTCGCCGCGTACTGCACGTTCACGAGGTTGGTGGTGTCTGCGCCGGCAGCGCCGTCGAGCGGCACTTCACCGAAGATGCCGGTGCGCGGATCCTGGTCGGTGGGCTGCTTGGAGATGAAGTTTGTTTGCGCACCGGCGTAGGCGATCGCCAACACCGCTGCCCGCCCCTGCGGCTGAACGTCGGAGCGGCGCGCCGCGGAGATGATCGCCTTGATGTTTGCTTGCTGCTCGGGGGTGAGTGTTTGTGTTTTCTGCTCACCGTCGGGGGTGTAGGGCTGCACACCGTCTGGGCTGTCACCGGTTGGTGCGGCAGCCGTGTTGGCGCTGATTCCTGGTAGTCCCGCCACTTTCGCGGTCGGTGGCCCGGACTGATTGAACGACAGGTGCACGTGGTCGTTGTGCTTGCTGGTGTCGTTGCCGGTGTTGCCGTAGTCGCTCCACGATCCGTTCTGCCAGATCTTGTTGCGCCAGATGATGTATTTGATCTTGAGATCACCGGCATGATCGATGTAGAACTTCGCGATCTTGTCGCCCAACGCGATCCCCGTTGGGGATGCGTAGTCGGGGATCATGACGTCGATCGCCGAGCCGGTGCCGTGATCTTGCGCATCCGGCCCGCCACGGAACCCGCCGATCTTTTGGACCTGTGGGAACAGTTGAGCGGTCAGCCGCATGCCGCGTTGCGCGTTGGCCTGCAGGTTCGCTTCGTCACCCTTCGGTGACGCGGGCAGGTCAGCGGCAGTAGTCGACTGCGCTCCTGCCGGCTGCTGCGGTGACGGGTTGCCGCCACCGGTGAAGGCGCCCTCGGGTGCAGGCTTCTTGTCTCGCAGCCCGGGCACGCGAGCCGACGGCGGCCATGCACCCCAGCCTTGCGTTTTCAGGACGTTGTTGGCGACCTCCATCTGCTGTTCTTTGCTGGCCTGCCACGCTTGAGGCGCGAACTTTCCGCCGCCGTTCGCTGTCCACGTGCTCTGTGTGAACTGCACGCCGCCGGAAAACCCGTTGCCGGTGTTGGTGGACCAGTTGCCGCCGGATTCAAGTTTGGCCAGCGACTCCCAGTCGGCGGCCGTCACCACCCCTGGTGCTGACGGGGCGGGCGGCGCTGCGGGAGCGCCTGTGGCTGCGGCGTTCTCAGCTGCCGGTGGCCCCCCACCGCCACTGGTGGAGGCTTGCGCCTTGAACTTCGACAGCCACGGCATCGGGTCGACGCCGCCCTGCGACTTCCAGCCGCCGGGATACACACCGAAGTGCAGGTGCGCCCCTGTTGATGCGCCAGCGTTGCCGACGTCGGCGATTCGTTGCCCGGCGGTCACATGTTGGCCGACGTGCACGTGGACGTGCCCATCTTCGATGTGCCCGTACAGTGTTGACACTTTCTGTCCGCCGATAGTGTGGTCGATGATGACCCAGTTGCCGTAGCCGCTTGCCGGACCTGCCTGTGACACAACACCGTCAGCTGGTGCATAGATCGGTTTGCCGTAGATCCCGGGAGCCGAGAAGTCGACTCCGTCGTGATACGAGGTTGCACCGGCTGTGGGTGTTTCACGGCCGCCGAAGCCGGACGTGATCTTCATGTACTCCGCGTCGAGGGGTGCACCGAGAGTCCCGGCGCCCGCACTGCCTGGGGCGGCACCGTTAGTTCCGCCGGGCTGGGTGATGCGTGGCGCTGAAATGTCCAGGCATTGCCCGTTGTCTCGTGCAGCGGTTCCAGCGGCACCGGCAGCACCACCCATCAGCGTGAACAGCACCACCGTCCACACCATGCTCATCACCAGCATGGGCGCGAGGATCAGCACAGCGGCCGCGATGTAGACACGGCGACGGTTGCGTTTGGCCTTCTTATCGTTGCCAATCAGATTGGTGGCCAGCTTGACTACCGGCGCCGCTGCACCGCCGGTTACGCCGACGATCGCAGCGTTGGCCGCCTGACGTGTCGCTTCGTTGGCGGCGACTTTCACACGCCCGTCAGGCCTGTCTTTTCGGCGGGCCGCGCTCGGCTGGGTGGTGGGTGAGGGCTGCTGCCCCCGCGGCGATGATGGTGGTTGCGGGCGGGCACCAGCACGTGGCGCCGACCGGGGCGCATTATGGGAAGCGCTGACACGTTTGTTGCGGCCCGCACTCTGCGGACCGCCACCGGGACCTTTGCTGCCGCCAGCCACTACTGTCCTGGTGCGGATTCGTCGACGGCCGACACCAACGCAATGTCACCAGCCCCACGCAACGCCAGCTGCAGTCGGTAGCGGCGAGTTTGCTGCCGTGACTTGTCGGCGGTGTCGTTGATTCCCAACACAAGCCGGTCGATGACCACGGTGGCCACAGCGGTGTCATCGGCGTCGTTCACCGACACCGATGTTGTGCCGACGATGCGGCTGTCGAATGCTTTCACCTGCTGCTGCCAGGTCCACCCCCACTCGTCGATGAGACCGACCTGCATCTTGCCCACCAGCTGTGGTGTGGCCAACGCCTGCCAACTGTCGAACCATTCAGCTGCCGGATCGAACGTGAACGGCGAAAACTTGGAGAAGTGCACGGCAAAGTAGTTGGCGACTGACCGCAGGGCGGTGCTGCTGCGGCCTGCTTGCGGCGCGCCCGGCGCCGAGTCGACGTCGACGTCGGTGCCTGCACCGTCTGACGACGCCGCACTCGAGGGCCCGGTTGTGTCGGTGACGGTAGGCGGTGGTGCCAGCTGGGTGTCCACTGTGGTTGTTGGCTGCGCGCACCCAGCAACCACCGCCACCGTCATGAGCGCACCGGCGGCGGCGAATAGTGTTGCGCGGGCTTTCACTCGACGCCTCGTTTGCGCTGGCGGGCGCTGCGCGCGTGACGCCACGCCCGAGTCGCGGCCAGCCACAGCAACCACCCCACAACGTCGACGACCAGTAGCCCGAAGAACACCAGTGCGCTACGCCGAGTGATCTCGTTCTCGCCAACCCCGGAAGCCAGCACCGCCAGACAGATCCACACCAACCAGCGGAGGTACGGGCGACGCGCCTGCCGCTGAAACCACACCCATGCGTCATCGGTGGTGAGGTTCGACGGCTTCGTCTGCGACCGGTCAGGATGTGTCGCGTGACTATCACCAGCCGTGTGCGCCGATGCAGGTGTGTCAACGTCAGCAGGTGGGTGCGCCGGAGCAGCAGCACGTGGCGGCGACGACGTTGACGCCGAGACCCGTCGACTCATGCCGCACCCCCTGCAGGCTCAGCCCAACAGAATCGAGACGAGGCCGATCGCTGCACTGATCGCGAACAACGCGAGCAGTCCCCAGAACAGCAGCTTGCCCACGGGAATGCCCCGAATCTCTGACCCTTCGGCGTGCGAGGCAATGAGCGTGTTGAGGTTGAGGGGATCCTTAATGGCCGCGATCCGGGAACGTTGGGCGTCGCTGCCTTCCGCGTCGTCAGAACTGGTGTCACCCAGTTCATTGTCAGGATCAGTTTCAGCGTCACTGCTCTCCCAGCTCGCAACCTCAACTCCGTTATTGCCCTCGACGCCCTGCAGTTCGCAGACAGCGAGGTACTGGTTGGCGGCGGCGTTGCGAAGTCGAGTCGCCTTCACCTCGGTCAACGGGTACTCGATGTCGACAGCGTCAACTCCGTCGCAGGTGATGACGGCTGCCAGGGCCGCATCACTCGGGTCTGCGGCGCTGTATCGGATTTCCACGGCGCCCACCGAAAGGTGAGCTCCCACAGATATGTTGGCCACCACAAGACCGGTCGGCTCAGTCTGTCCATCGTCGACGCGCTGCGCTCCGGTGCGCGCCTGGTCGACGGCTGCATGTTGCGCGGCGAGACCACCACGCAGCCACCACGACTTCATTTCGGTCAGCGTGTACTCGCAGTCGACGCTGCGTGATGTGCCGGCCAGAGTGATCACCAGCGCCGCATCGCTGGGATCGTCGGGATCGTACTGCAGGTCGATCGCTGACACTGACATCGCCTCGACAGCGACGTCGGACCATCCTTGTGGCACACCGGCTGCAGCAGCACTGTCAGGGAAGCCTGCAACATCGGTGGCGACAATCTCTCGGCGGGGTCTGTGGTTGTTCGCCGGCATCGGATAGGTCATCGCTGCTCCCCGTTACTTGTCGCCGAACCGGTCGCGGAACTCGGCGGCCCGCTGGTATCGGGACACGCTGGCTGCTCGTCGTCGAGTGTCAGTGCGGTGTGCGGCGTCGCTCATGGTGCTGCGACCAAACACTGCCTGATCGTCGCCGTACAGCTTTGACCCAATCCACGACGCGGATGCCTGGTTATCCAATGCGGTGCGCCGTTCTTCTGACAGTCCGGTGGCATAGCTGCGCGGCACGATCAGCGATGCCACACCTTTGGCTTCTCTCGCCGCACCCGCACCCGCCGACCGCACATACGATCCGGACGCATCCATCGCCGACTCGAGGCGGCTGACCGGTTTCTGCGTGTACCGGCCGAGCCCGCTGGCAGCGTTCGCGCTGGCTTGCCGCGCCCGCGCAGCACCCGAACCCAGTCGCCCATATCGCACAACGTTTTCGGTGTTGGCTGCGGCCTCACTGGCGGCAGCTCGCGCGGGGCTCGCCACGAACCGCGCTCCCCTACCGACTGCTGCCGCACCCTGCCCGGCGTGGCGTCCTGCCGCTGCTGCTGCAGATCCGGCACGCCGGGCACCCGCGGCAGCCTTCGGCGCCGCGAACCCGGCGATCCCACCGATGGGGCGACCACGAACGCTCAATCCGCTGCCTCCGTCACCGCCTCCCGACGCCACCGGCGCCCCACCAGTAGGAGCGGTGGGGGTGTCTTTCTGCGGTCGACCGATCAGTGCGTTGCGACCCTGGCGGGCGGTGAACGCACCCGTCTTCGCGGTTCCGCGTGCAGTAGCCCCAGCCGCTTTTCCTGCCACTTTCGCGCCGCCGTACAAGGCCAACGCGGTGCCGGCCGACATGCCCGGATTCTGCATCGTTGATCCTTTGACCTTCGCCATCTCCCCGGTCTTGCGGATCATCTTGAGCATCATGAGCAGTGTCCCGAACAGCGCAAGGATCTTGAAACCCATCGACATGGGGGCGCTGAAAATCAATGCGACAATGACGATCATGAGTGACGCGAGGATTCCGTAGGCGAGGCGATGAGCAAACGTGCCAGCAAAGTTGGACACGTACTCGAGTGCTCGGCGGGACTGCCCGGGAAAACTTGCCACAAGCAGATAGAACGGCCCAAATAGGAACAGCCCGAACAGCATTAACTGCCACCACAGGCACATCAGCGATATGGTGCCGACACCGGCAGCGATCACACCGGTGCCGACGAGCGCGACCAGTGCCTGGGTGAGGTGCGGGAACGATCCCATCCCTTGGTAGGAGCGTTGCATGTCGGCAGCGTTGTTCGCGATCACCTGGTTGGTGCTTTTCGATTGCGTGTCGAGTTCGTAGGCGACCGCATGGTAGGGGTCGCACTGCACCAGGTGTGTGTAGTCGCTTTTGCCGTCCATGCATTTCACGCGCGCCGCCGCAAAGGAGGGGCCGCCTTCCTGCGCGATCAAATAGCTCCGCATGTCGGTGCATCCGCGGTAGTTGTTGTAGCAGGGAAGTCCTTGCCCTGCTTTGTCATCCTTGGACTTGATCAGATCGGTGCGTCCTCCGACATGCGGGTCGCCGTAGCGTGTGATGCGGGTTGCCGTTTTGATCTCGTTGTTACCGGCTGACCCGAACTGTCCGATCGCCCACGGCCTGTACGCCAACGATTCCGCCAGAATGCATGACGAGTACCGCTGCCCTGGCACCGCGGCAGCGAACGCTTCGTCCTCGTTAGGGCCGGTCGGCACTGGGCGGGGCTTCTGGCACATCATCTTTGATGAGCCGACGACAATCGTGTCGAAAGTGACTTCGGCGACTTGCGAATTGAGTGACGCCACCATCGTGTCACCCACTGATGCGAGCAGAAACCACCCACGGTTCGGGTTGTTCCAGCCCGCACCTGCCAGACCAGTGAACAGCAGCCCCCCAAGCAGCAGTACGCCGGCGATGCCGGCCACTTCGCCGAGCGCGCCGCGCGCACCGTTCTTGATGGTGCCTACGATCATCAGTCGGATGAATCCGAGCATCAGCATGACCGCGCCCATCGGGGCGAACAGGTAGGTGAACATGGCGTCGACGTACGGCAGTGTTTTGTCGTACAGGAACTGCAGCGGCCGCCCCGACTGTGAGATCTCTTTCACGTAGATGACGAACTGCAGGATGTACTCGTTGACCTTCATGACGAGGTTGCCGGTCACGACCGACATCCACGGCATGATCGAGCACACCTCCTGCCCGTCCGAGTTCTTCTGCCAGTTAACAAATTTCAGGCCGCGTAGGCCGGCGATCTCGAACAGCGTGTAGTTGTCGAGCGAGTAGTTCGGGCCGAGCCGATCGAAGTTTCCGATCTGGTCGGAGTAGTTCGGCACTTCCGATGGGTTACCCAGGTTCGGTGCGGCTTTGACCTTGCCGAGATTGCGGGACGCGAACAGTGACTCGGGACCTGTGCCGGTGGGTTCCTGCGTCAGATCTGGTCTGGTGAACGAACAGATCAGGTCGTTGGCTTTGGTTTCGAAATAGTCGCCGATGCCCAGGAATGCTTTGGCCTGTGGCGGGGCTGCGCCAAGAGTCAACCCCATCCCACCGATCATTGCGACGAGCACAATACCGGCAGCGCGAGCGATCCTCGCCCGCCACAGCTTCTTGTTACGGGGCTGCGCTTTTCGGCTGCGGAAGTAGATTCCGGCGACGGCGACGACGAACGATAGTGCTGTGGCCGCCGACGACCAACCACTGTTGGGTGCGCACATCCACACCGGCACCGCCGACAGGATCGTGCCCTGCGCTACCGCGACACTCCATCCGACGTGCACACCGCGGTGCGGTGCCACCACGACCAGAACGGTGACAGCCACCAGTTCCAGACCCGCCACAAGCGGGTACACCGGCACCACTCCGGTCGCTGCGATCACCACCATCGTGGAAGCAATCACCGCCAGCACGGCAAGCGTTGACGATGCCAACACGCCAGCGACTTGTGGGTGCGATCGGCGTAGCCACACTGCCACTGCGAGCGCGCCGATGAGCCCGGCGTTGACGACGGTGACACCGACACCCATCCTCACCCAGGTGGCCGCCACGAACAGTGCCGCGAGCGCGCACGCTGCGACCGCTGTCCACCGCACCCGGGTGACGGCGCGCTCCACGTGCACGCCAAGATCGCCGAGCGCACGCCATGCGCTGGCGACTGCCGGGGTGGTGGTTGTCATCCTTGAGGGCTCCTTGCTTGTGCGTCAGGCTGGTTGGGCCAGATCGTCGAACTCGCCGTACTCGAATCCCATGCGGGTCGCGATCTCACTTTCGGCGTCGTCGAGGCCACCGATCACTGCAGTGAACTGGGTGCGGTCGCGGACTGCCGGGTTCAGCGTCCACTCGCGTGGGTCAGAGGATATGGGGTGACTTTGAGCGGTGGCGCGCTGTGTCGCGTTCGTCTGGCAGGCCCGGAATAGTTCGTCGAACAGCGAGTCGATGTGAGCGGTCGCAACGCGCTCGTCGGCGTCTTTCATGACGCACACACCGGTGGACAGACTTCCGCCTGCGCGTTGCTTTAGCAGGCGGTGCGACAGCATGGCTGAATCCTCATCATCAAGTGACGTCGAGGACCGCAACAGTTTCAGTGCAGCCTGCGCCTCGGCGTTTCCCTTCTGCTGGAAGACGAACACCGTGGAGAACTGGTTCTTGTCGGCCTCATCACCGGACGATTGAGCCTCCTCGATGCGGTTAATGTCCTTGGCCTGCTGGCTGATAATGATGACCGCGAAGTACAGGGAGCGGCCCTGCCGCAGTGCACGATTGAGGAGGCTCGCTCCGGCCGCGAAGGCGGTTATCATGTAAGCCTCGTCCACGAACAGTGCACGCGGACGTGTGTCCTTCTTCCGTCGGTGCGGACTGATGGAGATGCCGGCAGCGCTGAACACCCGCTCGACCTGCCACAGCACCGTGAACATGGCGGCGCTCGCGGCGCGCGCCGACTCATTGACGGCTGCCTCTTCCTGAGACTTCGGCGGATTGAACCCGATCATCGTGATGACGGTGCGACGATGAGTGAAACCTCGGATCATTGATCCTTCGTCAACATCGCTGTGCCCGAACAGTAGTCGCGCATACGGTTGTGTTTCTGCGCGTTCGAGTCGTTTGCGAAGGGTGATGAGCTGGTCGCGTGCCTGCTTGGCGTCGATCTTCTCAGCATGTTTGTCGAGCACCCCGGAGTAGTACTCGATGTCGTCGGCGATCTGGTCCGCTAGCTGGCTGAGGCGCGGCAATGGATAGTTGGGGTCGTCGGCGACGCCCTGCTTGTAGGTTTCGCGCAGCTTGGTGAACGCCAGCTCGATGCTGTTTCTGCGGGGGTCCTGCGGTGACAGATCGGAGAACAGGTGGTCGATCTGCTGACGTGCGAGCGCTTCGCCTTCCTCGAAGTCGTCGGTAAGTAGCCACGGCTCCATCGATCCTGACTTGCCCGTCGTCAGGGACACCACCTTGGTGTCATCCCAGAACTGCCGGTTGATGGGTTGGAAGGGGCTGTCGGGCAGTCCGAGTGTGCCCGCCGCTGCAGCTTCGGCGAAGCCGTCTTCGAGCACCTGGGGGCCGAATGCGATGTAGTGCACAAACTTTTCGAAGTCGTTCTTCGGGTCGAGGACGACTGTCTGCACTCCCGACTCCGACAGCCAAAAGAACAGACACAACGCCAGGGTCGATTTGCCGCCGCCGGTCGCGCCGATGATGGCGGTACCGGCGCCGCCGTTTCTGGCCATCGGGACGAACGGATCGAAGTGGACTATGGCTCCGTTCTCGGCGGCGTATCCGATCACATGGCCGTACCAGCCGAGCTCTTGCCCTGTTGCGTTCTCGATCTCGATGCCGTCGCCGACAGTGGGCGCCGAGTCCAGGCGGGCCATCGACAGGATTTCGAGGTCGGTGTAGCGGGTGCCGACGTCGACGCCGCCACCATCACGGAAGTCCTTTGCCAGCACGCGGCTTCCCATGCGGGCGGTGTCGAAGTCGCCGGGGAGCTGCTCTTCCAGAAGCGCGTACTGCAGGTTCTTACGCCGCTCGAGTTTGACGAAATTCTTCATGACGTCTTTGACTTCTTGCTCGCGGCGCGCGAGTTCCTTGAGCGTGGGCGCGCTGATGATGATGCGAAGCTGTCCGATCATCCCTGGTTGGGGACGTAGCGCCATCTGTTCGCGCACCTCGGCGGACTCTGCCGCGATCTCAGCGAAACGGGGATTGTTGACGGCCGCCTCGCCGCCGTTCTTGTTGCGGTCATTCACCTCGTCGGCGATCGTTTTCGTCGCGTCGTCGAGCATGCGCTTCCATAGGCGTTCACTGACGAGCCGGTACCGCCAGGAGATCTCCGGGGGATTCGGTAGGCGACGCAGAACCCGCCCCCACGCATTCCAATAGTCGAAAGGTATGCGGGATTCGGCGGTCGACACTGTGAGCGCGGCCGTGTAGCACGATCCGCTGACTCCGTCGTCGTCGTCGTCGGCGTCGGGGCTGGGGATGCGGACTGCGGCTTGCTGTTTGAGGTTCTCGCCGTTGAAGAACACGAGCTCGTCGAACCAGGTGTTGCGGGCGAACCGGGTTCGCGAATAGTCGGTGGTCGTGTCAACAGGGTGTGTTCCGGCGAGTGTCTTACGGATGAGCCAGGCGAGATCGCTGCGATCCATCGGTGTGCCATAGTCGGCGAGCCGTGCCAGCACTTCTGCGGCCTGGTTGCGGAAGCTGTTGAGCTCCTGGACGGTGAACAGTTCGTTGCAGAGTTCGTCGTCGGCGTCCAGGATTCGGTCGGCGGGATCGATGCCGACTTCTCCCTTCTGCTCACCGATTCGGATGAGTAGGTAGCGGGCGCGCACTGGGGCAGCGTCACGGATGTGTGGTTCCACTTTGTCCGATACCAGACCGGAGAACAGTGCGGTCGGATCCCAGTGGGATGCGTCGTAGCGTGTGCTCCAATCGCTGGTGTCGGGCGGCATGTTGCGCACGATTTCGTGGCAGGGTACTGACGCTTCTCGCTTACCGGACTGGGCGGCGAAGTAGTCGAGGAGTGCCTGCATCGGCTCGAGGTTGCTGTCGACGGCGGATTCTTGTTCCGCCATGGATTGGAACTCGTCGGTGGTGGTGTCCAACCGAACGCCAGTCCAGACGCCGCGGTCCTTGATGAAGAAGAACGCGGGAGAGTCTTCCATGTAGCGGTAGCCCAAGCGCCGCGAGTTGGCTTTCCTTTTCCGTTCGGCCGTGCCGGAACTCGACTCGGTCTTGGGCGCTTTGCGTGTCCGGATCATGAACACGGCTGCCGCTCCCCCAACCATGAGCAGCAGCAGGACGATCACAATGAATAGGATGCTCATGATTTGCCTCCGCCGTCAGCCTCGGCGAGCTTGCCGAGGCGTTCGTACCACTGGTCGAAAATGTGGAAGTCGTTGTGCACGACAAACTCTGGTGACTCTTTGGGTTGCGGCCAGTACACGCCCCAGCTGCGCAGTGCGCGACCAGCATGGATGTGGGGTGAGCCGGCGGGCCGCGGAACGACCACCTGCCAGCACAGGTCGTCGGCGAGGGTGTCTTTGCCGCGTTCGGCGATGTGGGTGGGCTGGGTCAGCCGCGCAGCCACCCACAGTTTGGCGCGAAGCCAAGGCTTTTCCCGATCAGCGGAGTCCCTGTTGAACCACACATAGAGAGGTATGCCAACCAGGAAGAACATCAGTGACGCCACTAGGAATCCCATACTTGCGCTGCTGACGATCATCACGGTGATGAAGATGAGGAGCGCGATAATGAAGGCCGGTATGGCGGCCATGGTTAACGCGGGCAGCGTGATACCGCCGACGCCCGCCAGGGAGATGTCGGAGATGTTGAACAGCTTCCCCTGGAATCGGACGATGCCGGTGTAGTCGCGTCCCTCTGTGGCCACTAGCGTTCTTCCTGTTAGCGCGTGCGACGGTCAGTTCACGCCGTCCTGCTGAACGGTCTGCTGGTTGTTCCCAATCTCGCCACCCGTGTTGATGGCGATGCTGACGAGAACCCCAGCCAGGCCCAGGCCCACACAGGCAAGGCAGACCATTGCGATCTTGCCGATGTGCTCACGCACACCTCCGTTGGGTTTGAAAATCGCGACCATCATCAAGATGAACACGACGACTAGCGCCACCACTGCGAGCGTCGATCCGACGCCCAGGAGTAGCGATTTCACATTGTTGAGGATGTTGTTGATGCCTTGTTCGCCCTGTCCTGCAGCGATGTACAGCGTCTGAGTGGTTGCGGGATGACTCATGATCGTTGCCTTTCATATGGATTGTCTGGTGGGTTCGGCGGTCGGCTATGGGGCGACGGACTCGCTTGTCTCGGCAGTGCTGTCGGTTGACGGGGCTGGCTGCTCGGCAGTCGTGGACTGTGGTGTTGTGCTCGTCGCTACTGGACCGCCGGTGGCGCCATCGGAGATGCCGGCGTCGATGCTGTCGGATGACCCACCGCTCGACGAGTTCGGGTCGGCCGCGCGGTCAGTGAGCGCTCCACCTCCTATGTCGTAGACCTGCCATTTGCCGTCGTTGTAGCGCAAAGACACTCGGTAGCCAGCTACCTGCGTCGACTCACTGGCCTTCACCTGCCAGGTCACATTGACCATGGCGGTGACGGAATCGCCGTTGCCGTAGACGACGCGTTGACCTGCTGTTGTGTCGTAGGTGGTGTATGCCTGCACAGACGTGATCTGTGGATTGGAGAATGCGCCGTTGAGCCCGGCCTTCACATCGGGTTTGGCGTCCGAGGATGCGGCGAGCGCGATCTGCTGAGAGTTGCTCGATGCCCATGCCGTGAAAAACGGTTCGAGGACGCTGGATTGCAGGTCGCTGGCCAAAGTGCTGTCGTTGT
Organism: Gordonia otitidis NBRC 100426; assembly: GCF_000248075.1. Taxonomy (GTDB): domain Bacteria; phylum Actinomycetota; class Actinomycetes; order Mycobacteriales; family Mycobacteriaceae; genus Gordonia; species Gordonia otitidis. The sequence goes on from NZ_BAFB01000051.1 coordinate 12,836, forward strand.
GGCCGTCCGGGGTGAAGGCGGGAGGCTTCTTGGTGCGTATGCCCGGCGTGACACCAAGATCCCCGACGATCGACATGTCGTTGCTTTCGGCGGCCGTGTTCACCCAGATCGGTACCGAGTAGGTGTCGAATCGTCCCGGCTCCATCGACACGGTGTAAACGAAGTAGGCGGCACGACCGCCCGTGAAACCATCAATCGGCGTGAACCTGCCTGTCCATTGAATCAGCTGCGGTGCTTGCACTTTGCCGCCGGACTGCCACCCGCATTGAGCACTCGGCCCTCCGGTGGTCATCGACGCCAGCGCCGCAGCGCGCGCCTGCACCTGGTCGGCGTCTCCGTGGGTTAGGCAGGTTTGCAGGTACTGCTGACCGAACGCAGCCATCGCAGCCGCGGGTAGATCAGTGAGCCGGTATGTGCTGCGTTCGTCGGCGCTGATCACGCCGTTGGCAGGCACCGCCGAGCGGCCCATGTACACGCCGCAGCTGCCGGCAACAGCCGCCGCGAACAACCCCACTGCCGCGAGGAACACCAATCTGCGTGTGCCCCACACGCGGGCGGTGACAACCGGTGATTTCCCGACTGCGGGGACCGGGAAGTGCTCGATGGGTACACCGTTGCTGTCGAACAGTTCAGGTGTGTCGTCGGGCAGTTCTTCGCTGCTCGCACCTCCGGTCTTGATGAGGTGGCGGCCCTTGCGAATCCAATCGGCGAGGCCGGTGCGGTCGTCGACAGCGACACCTTTGTTGGTGACGTAGATGAGGTTGCCATCTTCATCGGTGAGGTCGTTGTTGTTGGCATCGACTGCTACCCGGTCGGTGCCGATGCTGCTGTAGTACTCGAAGACGCGATGGCCCTTGCCATTTAGATAATAGTCGTCACCTTCGCGGGGAAGGTTGACGACGATCTGATCCTCGTCGATAGCAGGGGCGTCGGGTGGTGGATCGGCGGGTATAGCGGGCGCTTCGGGTGGATCATCGTGCTCGGGTGGCGGTGGTTCACGGTCGAGCAGTCCCACTGCAGCAGTCGGTGGCGGCGGGGCGGCTGCGGGTGTGCTGGCGGTGGAGGCATGTCGTGGCCGTGCCCGCCCGATGCTGATGCTCTGCGACGGTGTGTCTGCGTGTGCGAGGGCGGTGGCCGCCTGGTTGATCGGTGCTGTCCGAAGTGCCTGAACGTACTCGGCCAGAGCTGAATCCGAGTGTGGGGGCAGCCGATAGTTGGCGTCGACGGGCGGCTGCTCGGTCGCGAACACCGCGGTGAACGCTGGTCGTTCGCCAGCGTCGTAGGGCCGTAGCCGGAACGTGTCGCCGTCTGACACGGGTTCTCCTCTTACGTGGATAGCCTGGTTGACACGGCTGGGCCGTGTCATATGGAGCAGCTATCCTGATTGGCTTCGATGTATGTGACACGAAGTCTAGATCACGGCCTTTTCACCGCCGTGGATCTCAGTTTCTGGCAGCACGAAAACACCCTCTAGCTGCGCTTACCACTGGTGTCAGCAGCGAGGTGGTTGTGTCTGCCTGGTGTCGCGCACACTGCATCGCTTCACTCGCATCAGCGAGGCGGCTTGCTATCGCAGCCCAGTCTGCGGCTAGGGGTGACTGCGTCGGTTACAGCAGGCCGTCGTCGCTGTCGTCGACGACGGCGTCACGGAACGGGTTCGCGTGCGGCGCTGGGATTGGTTCGTCGTCCACAGGTTCGTCAGGCAGCGGAATGTCGTCGTCGGGCACCTGCACCGTCGCCGGCGGTGGTGCAGGGGTACTGACGTCGTCGATCTCGGCGCGGAGATCGTCGACGTTAGTCGGCTCGAGGTTGACGGTGTGGAAGGCGCGTACACGCGCCAAGAGTCCGTCGGGATCCCATTCGTCGTTGATGCGGCGCAGCGTTTCGATGCGGGCGGACAGTTCTGATCGTTCGACGTCGGTGGGGTTGGCGAATGGCGTGTAGCCGAGCGGCGGTTCGTCGACAGGCACCATCTGCAGCGTCTCGTGCCAGTTGTTGGGTCCTTCGGGTCCACATGAGTGCACTGCGGTGAGCTTGGGAGCGGTGGTGATCCACAGCATTTCGCGGTAGTCGTCGTCTCGGATGCTGGCCAACGCTTGCGCAGCACCCTTGGGCACCCGTGTGGATTCAGTGTCTGTTGCTCGTACCGTGGCGGATTGCTTTGCGCCGGTGAACAATCCGAGACGGTTGTTTGTTACCTCTATGTCTTCGGTTGCGATCTTCTTGTTGACGTGCCCGGAGAACTCACAGATGTCGGTGTCGTCTTCTTCCTGACCAATCTGCAGTGTGACGATGTCGCTGGTGTTCGCGATAAGCGGTTCGAGGTAGTTGTCACCGACTTTGCGGATGTCAGCGAGCGCCTGAGTGGAGGCGATGGGGATCAGACCGACGTCGGCGGCTTTGTTGACCAGTCCGATGAGTGCGGTGGCGCCGGCCGCGTTGGCGAGGCTGCCGAACTCCTCGAGTTGCAGGATGACTGGCGGCCAGGGCGTGTCGTCGGCCTTCTTGTTGCTGAACTGTCTTTTGAACTCGCGCAGGGTGGCGATGGTTGATTGCAGATCAAGGAGGATCAGAGCGGTCAACGATTGTGCTTGGCCAAGGTACTCGGCGGCAGGCAGCGAAAACAGGATGATTTCGCCGCGGACGATGGCCCGCAGCAGGTCGATACGCAGTGCTGGTGCGGACCCTTCGGACAGAGATTGCGGATAGAACGCGGACGAGCCGATGAAGTTGCTGATCATCGACTGGAGGTCGGCGATGGACGAACCGACGGTTGACTTCGTTTTCGGTTCATTCCGCACGATCGACAGGGCCCTCGAGCGTAGGTGATTGACCATCGATTCGGCGTCGGCGTACTGCATGTGGGGGTGATGACGCAGCATCAACTCCGGTGAGAGGATCTTGGCCTGGGCATCGAGGGTCTCAGGTTCGAGCATGTCGGTGAGGACGTCGAGGGAGCGTCGTTTGCGTACCGCCCCGGTGTCGGGGTCGGTTTCGAGGTCGAATCCGTTGTAGCGGGCAATATCCCAGCACAGACCGGAGATCTCAACAGCGTTCCGGTGGTACACCTCGGCTTCGGGGTTGTGGGCGACGGAGTTGACGAGCATGTTGGCGCGGCTGGCGCCGCTGCCACGGCTCAGTGGGTCGTAGTGGCAGGGCCGGGGCGGTGAGTAGGGGTGGGCCCGCTGATAGATGCCGCCTCCGGGTGTCATGGTGAAGTGTAGGAAGCTACGCCCGAGACGTTCTGCGTCTCTTGCCTTTTCCGCCTCGAATGACGGGTCGGGCTTACCGCAGATGACGATCTGACCGGCGCCGGTGCCGGCGGAGACTTGGCGCGCTACGGAGTTTCCGACACGGGTCTTGCCGGTACGTGAACTGCCTGTGACAAGGAGCAGCTTGCCGAAGTTGTCGAACGGTATCCCGACGGGTTGCCCGTACTTGCCGACGCCGAGGCACGCTGAACGCTTCGTGTTCCACAGTTTCATGGCTGAGTGGTCTCCTGTTGGGCGGTCACGGAGGTGCGGAATCGTGTCGGCGGTGGCGGCGGTGGTGCACTGCGCTGGCGTCGACGTCCAAGGCTGATAGCGATCGGCGGGTCGCTAGCGGGGGCTGGATGAGGGCGAATGTCCTGGTGGTCGACGATCGGGTCTTGTGTGGCGACGGACGCGGCGCGGTGGTCGTCGGCGCACATGTCGGTGGTCTCGGCGCCATCGGTGGTCTCAGCGCCCGGTGGTGTGTCGATGGGGTCGTCTGCTGATGCAGGTTCGGCTTCACGGTTGGCGGTGTCCAGCATGTCGTCATCAGCGTCGACGACAGCTGTATCTGGTTGCGCGCGTGTGGTGGGAGTCGCAGTGGCGACGGCGTTCATGGCTGGTGTCTGGTTGCGGGCGAACGGGTTTCGCGGTGCGGCGTCGGGCTCAGGGTCGGGGCGGGTCACTTCGGATGCGCCTGCCGGTGCATCGTCGGTCGGTCGCGGTGTGCGGGAGCGCAGCAGCTTGGCGACGGTCTGAATGTGCGGTTGCAGCTGGTCGTGCAGTTCACGCAGCACCGGTGGTCGTCTCGTCGAGTCGGTGTCGTCGGTGGGGACGTTCTCGTGGTCGGCGGCGGTGTCGGTGATCTCTGCGGGAGCCGGTGGGCTGTGGTCGGGATCGAGGTCGGCGAGTTGGGCGTGTAGTTCAGCCAATGTTGGTGGCGCGATCTGCAGTTCCGGCATGTAGTGGGCGGCGGCGACGCGTCGCCGATTGCGTTGTATGCGTTGCCTGTCGAGGATGCCGACGGGGCGGTGGTTGGAGTGTGATTCGCCTTCGATTTGGCCTCGGGTGGCTCGGGAGAAGGCGCGGACGCGGGCGAAGATTGCTGCGGTGAGGAAGGCCAGTGGTGCTGCGGCGATGGTGGTGACGACCGCGGCGGCGATCGGTTCGGTGCGGAATGAGGCGGCGACCGCTAGTGCACCAGTTGTGGCGGCCGAGTCGGGGATGAGGCGGAGGACGGCGGTTTGGGCGAGCAGCCAGCCGTACCAGTTGGACATGGAGCCGGCGGCGAGCCGGCCGATGAGGAAGCTGACGGCCGCCCACAGTAGGAACCAGCCGGTGCGGACGCGGCGTTTCTCGAACGCGAGGATGGCGGCGGCGGCGATGAGGGTGTAGCCGGTGAAGAACACGGTGACCAGGACGCCGATCAGTAGCCAGCCGTAGATCGGGCTGCGTGAGCGTTGTTCGCGTTCGGGTTGTGGTGGTGGCGTTTGCTGCGCCGTCTTCGACGAGAAGATGCCCACGGTGTGGCCTTCCGAGGAGATGTGGCTTCGATGTATGGCTGCTGATTATGCACGCCGCGTTTCATTCGGCGTGTTGTCCGAGAAAATCGGTCGGGGCGGCGTGTCGTCGGCAGGTTTGTGCACGTAGACGGCTAGCGTCGTGCGCACCGAGGAATTTCTCGGACAACACGCCCGGTGGTAGTTGGTTGCCGGGAGTGACACTGACCGGTAGGCTCCGACTTCATACATCGAAGCCACAACACACATATATAGGGGAACCCTCATGGCGCGTGCGCGCAGAGGCCGGCCGTCAAAGGGTCGGCGCGACGAATTTCGTGTTGCCGTCGCAGCCCACGACACCTATCTGGTGCACCGGCTTCGTCAGCTCCACAACCGGGACCGCGGCGAGATCCTTGCCGCCGCAGTCGTCACCGGCCTCCACCACCTCGATGAACTCCCAAATGCGTTGGTGCGCTGGCACGCTCAGCCTGCCCCCATCCCACCAGCACTCACCCAACCTCACGCCGACGAGAAGCTACCCGCCTGGGTCAACACCAGCATCGACGGTGCGCCGCAACGGTTTTGCCTGATGCTGCCGACGGTGTACTCGACAATCGTCACCGACACCGCCACCCGGCACGCCGCCACCCCGTTCATGTACGCGACAATCCGCTCGGCGTTGCTGTGGGTTGGTCTGCACCACCTCGACGAGATTCGCACCGCGTTGCACGAACTCGACGACGTGCAACGCGGCGACGCCGCCGGGCAAACCGCGCTCGCGTTCTACAGCGGCGAACTCGTCGACACCGGCCGATCGGCCGAAGAAATGACTCGCGCGCGAGAACTACTTCGCCGCGCCACACCGGTCGCCGAGATCGTCGCCGCGACCGGCATTCCCGCCGAACTTCTCACCGCGATGAGCGATGAGATCACCGCAACGACCGCAACGAAGGGAGAGCAGCTGGACTTGATGTCGACAGCGGTGTGAACGCCGCCCCACTCGCACCCCGCGATAGCACAACCCGACCAGGGTTCGCGGCACAAGAGTGAGGACGCCTACGCGTAGTCGCGCAATCATCTCCTTCTTCATTGCACAGGGCCGGGACGCCAACCCGACACCACCCCTGATCAGACAATGAAGAAGGCCCCCACCAGAGGTGAGGGCCTTCGGAGAAGTTCGCCAGAACTCCAGCGCGGCGCGGGGCCGTCCTTTTGAGAGTACCCGAGCGGCTGCCACGCCGTCGGTGTTCTTGTTGCCTGCCCATTCACGGGGATTCACTACCGGTCAGCCACCACAGCTGGTCCGGGCGTTTGTTGTACCCGCATGAAGGAGCGTGCACATGAGAGGGTACCCCCTACCCGCTGGACGGGTCCACCTGTCCGCAGCTCGGCGTGTCAAAAGTAGCCACATCTGCCCCACCAGTCACACACGGTGGGTGGGTTGCTCACCTCT
>NZ_BAFB01000050.1 GCF_000248075.1 Gordonia otitidis NBRC 100426
GCGTATGCTGCAGCCGGTTGTTGCGCTCGACGGCGTGCGTGACGCGGAACGTCTGGCCGCACTCACCAAACCACTCACCGGGCGATGGACCACTTTCGCTTTCACTCCACGACCAGGATGGACCGTGTACGCGGCCCTCTCCCATCCGTTGCTGGTGCTCCCGGAGCCGAACGAACTGACCACCGCCCAAACTCTCGCGGCAGCAGTCGAAGTCGTCACCAACATTCATCACGCAGTCGACGCATACGCAAGCCTGCGCGGCCTGCACGCTCTGCACTCCGCCGACACCGTTGCCGTAGGCCGCGACGGGTGGCGGGTCACCGTCCACGCCGGAACCCCCCGGCCTACCGTTCACGTCGAGAGCCCATCATGACTGCACCCGTTTTCACACCCCGGGCCGTCGTCGACGACGCCGCCACCATCCTGACCCGAAGCGCCACATGGATGCGCACTCAGCAAGCAGCGTTCATGCGTCTGCTGCCGGAACAGATGTCTGCCACCGGCTGGTGGGCGCACCAGCATTCCGGCGACTACGCCGACATCACAACGAGCGTCCCAGCATGGATCAGACACTGCTACGGCGTCGACGTACCCGAAACCGCCACACCTGCCGACGCAGTGCACCAGATGCTGGTAGCCCGCTCGCAGACCGTGAAAGGCACTCCGCTGCATCTGGTCGCCGACCCACAGCTGCGGTCCGTGCTGATCACGCTCGCGCACACACCCACATATCAGTCTGCCGCGACGCACAAGCCGCTCACATCAGGGACCGTGCTCTTCAACGACCCCGTGCGGTTCAACAAAGCAGACGACGATCACATCAGCCCCGACGATGCGGCCCAGGCAAGCCCCGATCGCGCGGAGCTACGCGGAATCACGTGGAGTGTTGACGGTGACCAGGTACGAACAATGGACTGGATATCCACAGATCTCGACGCCACCGGCAACTCCTACATCGACGACGCAGTGAGTCGCGCGGTCAATGATGGGCAGGCGCAACTGCCTCCGCTGATCACCAACGGTGAATGGACACGCCACGCACACCAATCGACCACCGTCGACGAATGTCGCGCCCGAATCTCCGACGCCGCCTACTCGGTGTTCACCGGACAGACCGACCGTTGGTCAGATGAGCCCATCGGAAACCACGACACCCTCCTCGCGGCACGACTCGCCGAGGTGTGCGCGGACGCAATCGCATCAGGGTTTGCCGACCTTCAACGGAGGCGGGTCAGTAGACGTGCCGGCAGAACCTACCACCGACACATCGACGTCATGACTGCAGCCGCCGCGCACCAGGGCACCGCCAATCGGAATGCCGCTCACCAACAATCAGCAATCTAGGGTCGGATTCATGAGTAACACATCACGCCGCCCACCAGTCGTTGCAGCCCGGTGGGCAGTCGCACTCGCCGCGGCTGCAGCCTTGGCAGGATGCTCTACAGTGCACGCGGACACCACCTCCCGCCATTCGACAGCAACGATCACGGCAACCACCACACAACCAGCGGCCACGTCGGCCGAGCGGGTCGCTACCGAACAACCGCAACCGACGTCGAACGAGTCCGCCGCACAGGCGATCCGCACCCTCGACAGCCTGGCGGTGAAGGGGCGCGCACCGAAGACGGGATACAGTCGCGCGCAGTTCGGAGCGGCCTGGTCAGATGACGTCACCGTCGAAGGCGGACACAACGGATGCGATACCCGCAACGATCTGCTTAAATCGTTGCGCAACAAGGTAATTAAGCCGAACACGCATGGCTGTGTTGTGCTATCAGGAGTGCTTGACGACCCCTACACGGGACGCTCCATCCCCTTCCAACGCGGCCCTCAATCCGGGCGCATCCAGGTAGACCATTTAGTCGCGCTTCTCGACGCATGGCAGAAAGGCGCGCAACAACTCTCGGTCGACCAGCGCCGAAATCTTGCCAACGATCCGCGCAACCTGCAACTCGTCGACGGTCCCACCAACGCCGCAAAGGGTGCCGGCGACGCCGCCACATGGCTGCCGCCGAACAAGGGGTACCGATGCACCTACGTGCAACGGCAGATCGCCGTGAAATCCATTTACCACCTGTGGGTTACGGCCGCCGAGAAGGAAGCCATGCTCCGGATCCTACGTTCCTGCTGACCTGCCCCGAAGATAGACGGCGGAGCTACTCGTCTGTGCCGTCCCGGCTGAGGCGCTCCTGCTCGCACCGGTACCCCCGAAACCACATCAGCGCAAGGAAACGCCCCTCTTCGCTGTGCTGCGACACGTAGGGCGAGTTGCCGACTGCGGTTCCACTGTGAACAGCCTGCGCACCCTCAGCTTGCGCCTTGAGGATCAGCTCCACCGACGCCGGGTACCGCTTCGATTGGGCACCAACCGGTTCAGGCAGAAACGGCATCAGTGAACTCCTCGATCCTCGAACGGTCGTAGTCGCCGCCCGTGTGCAACGCCCTATACCGGGCGAACGACATGTGCCCGCCACTGCTACCGAGGAAGCCGAGTAGCTCCTGCGACCCATACGCTTTGACCCGCTGGGCATTGCCACTCAACAAGGTGAACGGGTCCACGCCACGCAACCGGCCGCGCTTGTTGAGCAGGTGCCCGCGGGTGGCTTCCTCAGCAGCGAGATACCTTTCGTAGCAGTACTCGTCGTAGTCGGCGCGCAACTGCCGCACTGTCGGGGTCGACGACGGGCGACGTCCCAGCTTTGTCTCCTCCGGAAGCCGTGCTGCCGGGTCGGTGATGAGACTGGCCTCGTAGCGGCGGTAGTCGGCGGCGTTCATCTCCGACCACGCGTACTCGAGACGCTCATCAACGGCGCTCTCCAGGTCAGGGTCGTCGGCGGGATGCTCAGCGTGGGTGAGCATTCGGCGATCCATCTCCGCCTCGGCGAGCTCCCGTAGGTGAGGATGATCATGGCCATCCAGCCAGGCCTCTTTGAGTTGGCGGTCGGACAGTTCTTCGGCAATGTGCAGGTTATCGACCACCGACCGGAAGCGGCCGGTCGTCACCAGCAGGCTGTCGTGGTCGGGACTGGCGAGCATTTCGCGGCGAGACCACTCCCGCTCGATCAGCCGCTGACCGTCCGGGTCGGCGGTGCGGTCGCGATGAAGGTCCTCAAGATCATCCATGTCCATCGACCGCAACTGGTAAGGGTCAAGCGGTTCGACGGCCGGCTCGGAATCGTCCGGCGGCGGCGGAAGCAACTTCGAACGCTCATACAGCGTGTTGATCGCTGCGGTGAAGCGTGCGAGAGCGTGGTCGGCGACGCCAGGGTCGGTCGCAGCTTCATAGCGGCGCTCCCACCGGGTCATGCATTGCGTGGCGGACGCGATCGCGCGGCGGATCGGGTCCGAATGAGACGGGCAGCGTCGACCGCCCTCTTCTTTCAATCTGCACATAGGCAGACCCCTCACATTGAGTTAGCTGGCTTCGATGTATGTGAGAGCGAGCTTAACGCGAGAGGTTCGCAGCGATCGGATTTGATCGACAAAAACGCTGCATAATGTGCCGCCAGATCACGCGGGCGGCGGGTTTATGACGCACACAGTGACGCAGTTGTGCGACGATCAGTTCATACATCGAAGCCAACGCTAGGACCCGCAATGCTGAATACCGGGCAATTGACGCTGCCATCTTTCACCCCCACGCTGGCACTGTTCCGCGCCGCGGAAGTGCATCCCGTCGTCCGCTACCAGATCGCTGCGAGCGGGCTGCGCATCTCCGCAGCGACAACCAGCCATCTGGTGTCGGTGCACCACCGCGCCGTCACCGCCGATACCTCGGCCACCGCAACCATCGACCTCGAGCAAGCCGCAGGCAGCGTTCAGTTGGTTCAGGGGAAATGGGCTGTCAACGGTGAGCCGGTAGAACGTCGCGCACGCCCCCGCACCCGGCTGCGTCCGCGACCCCTCCCGACATCTGTACGTGTCTGCAAGACCTCGTCACGCACCCTGCGCGATCTGCTCGGCACCTTCCTGAAAGCACCGCACGTCACAGCAGCGGTGTTCGATGCACGAAGCGATCGGCTACGGCTGGCCGCCGACGGGGACGTGGTGCGCATCGTCGCCGCAGTCGCCGACGCAACCTTCGACGGCCACCAGCCGGTGGCGTCGTCGATGCCGCTGACTCTCGCACACGCCGCCCTTGGTGTACTACCGGCAGACGTTGCCGTCACCGTCACGATCGGCGACGGTGTCACAGTGCTGTCTGCACAAGACACGGCCATCACGATCGAGTCGCTGGCCGACAATCCCACCGCAACCCTTCCCGAAGTGCCGCAGCCGAAGAGGCGGCGACACGATGTGTCTTTGCCACTGTCGCAGTGGAAAGAGTTCAACGACCAGGTCCACAAGCCGTTCATCGACACTGTTCCCGCATGCCATCTTCGAGTGCGCGGCAGCGGAGATCAGCAGACTCTGACCATCGACGTGCGCTCAGGAGGGCACGCCTACCACGCGGAACTGCCGTGTTCAACATCCGACTCGTTCGCGATCGACGTTCCATGGCAGTCGTTTCAGGCGGCCCTGGCCCCCGCAATCACCGCGGGCTCTGACTCTGTCACCCTGCGGATCTTTGACCAGCAGCCGACGTTGACGCCGCTCGTCGTCAACTTCACGAGCCCAGCGATCAGCGGTTACGCTGCGACAGTGGCGCGTAAGCCGCTACTCATGGTGGCCTAACTCTCCACGACACGCCGTTCTATTCGGTGGGCTGCACTCGGCATCCTCCTCAGCTACCAATAGGCTGTTCGGGATGACTACGTCCAGTCCCCGAGTTTTGGTCGTCGTCGGCGCATCCCGCGATGCCGACCAGCCGGAAAGGTTGCGCGGTGCCTGCACCGGAATCGCGTAAGGCGCGTCGGCTAACGCCGTGGCGAGATCCACTCCCCAACGCCGGACCGGTCATTGTGTGCGATGTCGACGGCGTGGTAGCCACGATGAACCGCTTCGAATGGCTCCTCGAGGGCAACCGGTTTAGCGGCTGGTCGAAGTTCATCAAGCGGTACCCCGAAGCGACACTCATCAGCCGCGGGGCGCGGCTCGTCGATGACGCTGTCGACGCGGGATTCCAGGTGGCCTGGTCGACAACCCGACCAGATCACGCCGCCGCCGACACCTGGCAGTGGCTGCTGGCCAACGACCTTCCGGTCGGACCGATCATGACGCGCCACCAGATCAAAGACGGGGCATATCGAGACGCCTTCGACGTGAAGGTACGCCAGTGGTACTGGTGGCTGTCGCGCTTCGGGGAACGCAATCCGGTGGCCGCATGGATCGACGACGAGCTCGAGGCAGTTCAGCTGCTTCGCCAGCATGGCTGCCCAGCATGGACTGCGATCGGGTTGCAACGAGCGATAGTCAAATCAGATGGCCGACCGCTACCGGTGGTGCTCGCCGAACAAGGCCCCAGCCAAGACGAACTTGACCGCAACAGAGCTCGCCGAGAACCCGGATGGCGGCGCCACGAGGACGCCTTCCAAGCTGAACGCTCAGCATGGTGGCGCAGAGAACGAGCCAAAGCAGCAGCCGAACGCGAACGCCGCAACCGTGAACGCGACGAAGGTGCCGGCAAACCAACCACGCGACGCCGACCACGCTGACCACAACAGACAGGTCACCCCAAACGCCAGTTCTACCCTGATCGGCATGCCACGCCTGCCCGACGCGTTCGTCGCCGAACTCCGATTCCGGGTACCCATCGACCAGGTCATCAACGACTATGTCGACCTCAAGCAGCAAGGACCGCTGCTGGTTGGGCTGTGCCCATTCCACGCCGAACGAACACCCTCATTCAAAGTGAAACGCGAGATCGGCCGATACCACTGCTACGGATGCGGTGTCGGCGGGGACATCTTCGACTTCCTACAAACCGTCGACGGCCTGAACTTTCGTGAAGCAGTCACCCGCGTCGCCGACACCGCCGGTGTCCCCGTACCGGCAGACACCGACACCGACGACACGGACCGGTTCCCTGAACGCCAAGTACGTGCCGCGTTGGCAGATGCGCTCACCCTGTACACCAGCGCGCTGCAGACTCCGGCGGCGCGGCCCGGGCAGCAGTACCTCGCTGACCGCGCATTCACGCCGCAGTACGCCGCCGAATGGCAGGTGGGGTACAGCCCCCTCGACGAGTCCGTGGTCGAGCAACTCCACCAACGCCACTCCACCGACATCCTCCTCGCGGCCGGTCTGCTCAAAAGCTCTGACCGCACCAACGACTTCTACGATCCGCTGCGCGGCAGACTCATTTGGCCGCTACACGACAAATCCGGGCGACTGTCCGGGTTCGCTGGACGCAGCCTCACCCCCACAAGCAAAGCGAAGTACCGCAACTCTGATGAGTCGCCCATCTTCCACAAACGGCAAATGCTGTACGGACTGTGGGCGGCGCGACGACACATCCTCACCACCCGATCAATCGTCGTCGTCGAGGGCTACACCGACGTGATGGCGTTTGCTGCCGCCGGATATCCGGCCGTAGTCGCCACCTGCGGCACCGCCTTCACCGCCGAACACGCTGCGCTGATCTCAGGGCGTGTCGGCGACGAAGGCGAAGTGATCTCAGGATTCGACAACGACGACGCTGGAAGATCCGCCGCGTGGGCGCTGTTTCTGCACTGCCAGAAGTTCACCTCCCAGATCACCGCCGTTGACTACAGCAGGTTCGGGGCGAAAGCAGACGCGTGTGAAGCGCGCCAACAAGGTGGCGACACTGCACTGCAGCAACTGATCGACGACCGCACACCACTGCTACGGCTTCTCGTCGCCGCCGACTGCGACGTAGACACCGACGTCGCCGAGCATGTCGCTGCCGCCGCTCGAACGGTCACCGCACGACTACGCCAGGTTCAGTCACCCATTCTGCGCCGCGCCTATCTCGCCGAAGCCGCGACCCACCTCGGACTCACCGTCGACGACCTGACCGCAGGAAGCCCACCGCCACCTGCCGAACAGGAACCCGCCCCACAGTCTGCGACGTTGAGCTCCGTCGACGAACGGGCTGTGTCGGACGAAGCAACCTTGGCTGCCAGCCTCATCGCCCACCCCCACCTAGTCGACCAGGCGCTGACGGCGGCCGATGCTGCCAGCCTGACGGAACTGTTCAGCAGCACCCTGGCGCTGCTAGTAGAGGTGTCGCTGTCCGGATATCCGTCCGGTCGTCCACTCGACGGTGAGGAAGTCTCTGTGTGGGGCGACTTCATGCAGGAAGTGCTTGAGCCGCAAGATCATGACCTGTTGTGGCAGGTGGCATTCGCCGACATTGACGACGATGTCACTGACCGTGCCTGCCGGGTCCGAAAACTGTCGTTGCTGAGGACGATCGAAGCCACACGCGTCGACCCGGAACGAGCCGACGACTACTTGCGCGCCCATCACGCGTTGAAGAAGCTACGCGCACACACGTTCGCCGCAGCACCGAAATAGATTGTGCCGCACCCGTCTAAGCCGGTTCGTACGCTCAAATACGTTCCAGTATCGAAGCCAACCAGGAGTAGACATGGCACAACCAATGGGCACGTTCGGATCCGCGTCGCGGCGCCCACCTGTAGTTCCCGTCGCACCCGCCTCCACACCCGCAACCGACACCCCTCAGCAGACGCCGGCCGAGCCGAGCGATGCAGCGCCGGCACTCGAGTTGCAGGTGCCGCACACCGACACGACACCGCCAGACGCTGACGGGCAATCGGCGACCACCGGCAGCAACAACACGGGACAGGCAGCCACTGCCGACGACGACGCTGCCGGCGAGGCGGCATCCACCTCGACCGCACCTGCCAACACGCCGGACGAAGCGGCCATCACATCCCCTGAGTCCGCTGGCACCGGTGTCGAACGCCAGAACGCGCCCGCAGCAGCGGATGTGTCGCAGCCGCCGGAGCCGACCGACAAGCCGGAGCCGACTGACAAGCCGGAGCCGACTGACAAGCCGGAGCCGACTGACAAGCCGGAGCCGGACGCGAAGGACGCGAAGGATGAGAAGCCGGGAAAGGGCACCGCACGCCGGGGCCGCGCCAACAAGGGTGACCGCAAGCCGCGCTCGCGCGGTAAGTCCACGGCCGCCGACACCGAACGCATCCTGGTCGTGGTGTGTGGTGGGCAGGTGCAGCACACCAATCCCAACCTCGTTGTCATCGACCTCGACGAAGCACGCGACCCCGACACCGACCCAGTCGCACTGCTCGACCTTATGCGTCAACTGCGTGACGTTCCCTACGACGAACTGCGCTCGGACACTGTCACCGCGATCCAGAGCTTCATCGAGGAGAAGATTCTCGGTGACTGACCAACCGCACGAGGCCGCGTAGGTCACACAACAGCCTGGCCCCACCAACAATCGCTGGTGGGGGTCAGGCTGCTGTTGTTGTGTCTGCACGCAGAAACTGTGCTGCCACAATGAGCGCCGTCCCTACATCCACAGAACGGTGCACACGGTGATCGGTGAGCGACTGCTCGACACAGTTGACCAGCTGCCACGCTGGCCCGAACTGTCCCGCACTCAGAAAGCTGTGGCGGTCCTCGGCGCCGCGGCGGCGGCAGCCGTCCTCGCTGCCGGGATCGTCCTCGCGGTAGCCCACGACACCGGCAGCCCGCCGGCCGAGTCGGCGCCGACGCAATCGGAGAACCGGGGCATCGCCGCATGCAGTCGCGGCACTTCCCAGCACGCTGACCTGCCTCTCATGCAAGCTGCGCTCGGAAATCTTGCCGCGCTACCTCACCGCGCCAACCTCGCCGAAATTGTCACCAACCCTGCCAGCACGGACGACAGTGCCGTCGCGCTTGTCTGCACGATCCCCGGATCTGATGTTGCTGCACTCGAGGACATCGGTAGCGCCCTGGCATACAACATTCGTTCCGCCCACGCCGCCAGCCCCTCCGTGTTGAGGGTGCGTGACATTGGTGACGGTGACAACGTCAACACCACTATCGAAACATCACTGTCCGCGCACACGTTCACCGCCAAACACGGCGACGCAGGGAACAGGGCAGCCTGGCGTGTGGTCGCCTCGGAGAACTGATGATGACCCGCCGCAAACCCACTCCCGCAGGCATTCTCACCATGGCCGCCATCTGCGTGTTCGTCGCCGTCGCGGTCCTCATGAGCATCGAGCAGAACCCACTGATCGTCGCTGTATGGTTCCTCGTCATCGCTGTGGCCGCCGCCGTCACCGTCGCCGTCACATGGCGGCTGATGCGGCCACGGCGCCGATGGTGGCCGATCCCCGATCGGTGGGGATTCCGCATTGATGCGTTGCTGCGGTGGCTGTCGACGCACTCACGCACCTAGACCCACCGAACATCACCCGCACACCTTCCCAGGAGCCACATATGCGAGACGCACTGCAGGACTTCACCGATCGAGTTCCCCGCTGGGGTGAAATGTCACCACGGCAACGCGTGGGAGTTCTCGTCGCGGTCGGCGTGATCATTGCCCTCGTCTTGCTGTCGGCACTGTGGGCTGCGGGCGCGTTCCGCAGTTCCGAGCCGTCGACGCCTGCCGCGAAACCGGCGACAGGCCCGGCATATGAGGCTGGTTTCGTTGACTGTCATGTCGCGCCGGACACAACCTCACCAGGATCAGATGTGCTGCTGCTGGTCACCGATGATCGAGGCCTGCCCTACCATGCGACACCGGCCACCACCCAGACGTTTACGTCTGCTGGGCGTAACGTGCTGCGCGTCAACGTGTGTATGCCGTCGAAGGCCACACCCGACCAGCTCAAAGACGTGGCCACCATGATCGCTCAGAACGTGAAGAGCTCCTACCCGCAGCAGACGAACATCGACCTTATAGCGGTGACCAACATCGGTTCAGGTGATGCGATGACCGGGCAGGTCACCACCCGCCTGCACGATCATGCGTTCAGCAAAGACGACGGCGTATACGCCCAACGGTCCGTGTGGAACTTCGCCGCCAGTTAGCCCTCGGCGCCGAGCGGAAACATCAGGTTGGTCAGTTGGCGATCCACCGATGATCCAAGGAGGCGCACACCCCGTACGCATCGAACGACAGCACGAGGTGGTAGCTGTTCCCGCGGGCGCCGGTGATGTGTTGCCACTGCAATGTGAAGGTGCCGTCACCATGATTGTCGCGGGCTGTTGGCTCCCCGAGCACGTAGATGATCTGATTCAGTGGTCGGCCGACCGGATCTAGGCGGGAGGCACGAAGGACAGGCAGCCAGCTGCGTGCCCCTTTCGGCAGCGGACCCGGGTAGGGGATTCGAGTAAAGCTGGCCGGTCCTCGGCGAAATCGAGCCGAATGTCATGCTGCGCGCCGTCGGCGGTGTGCAGCACAATCCGGGACTTCTTGAGTGGTGTTGCGTCAGTGATGAAGTCACGTGCGTAATGCACTGCGGGCGTCGGAGTGAGCGACGTGTACGACACCCACACACGACGTGTGGTGACGATGCAATGATCATGCGAGGGGCTGATTCCCAGCGTTCGCGCGACGTAGTCAACCCGCTCATCCGGGTACAAGATGGGCGCCATTT
>NZ_BAFB01000049.1 GCF_000248075.1 Gordonia otitidis NBRC 100426
GTGTCGAGAGCGTCGCACGACCGGGCGCCGCCGCGGTCGCCAACGGCGAAGGTGCGCGCGGCGCGATATCGGAGTTCGTCGTCGACACGATTCTCTGAACGCCACGATCATCTGACTGCCGCGGGCATCGGGTGTCGCTGCAATCCCGCACCATCGTCACGCATCCGTTCGGACCTGCTGATGGGCATCGCTCGCTAAGGTGGCGATCGTGCGGGCATCTCGGCGCAGAGACGGAGTAGACGGCACGCTGCGTCGCGGACGCGGCCCCGCCCACCCCGTCAACTCCAAGCCGCGCGTCGGTCTGACGTCGCTGCAACCGTGGGTGTACGACATCACGGCGGAGGCCGATCGTGAATTGGTACTCGACGTGGGCGACTGCGACCCCGTGGGACTCGTCGTCGACAGCGAGCAGGAACTCGTCTATGCGCTGCATCCCGTGTTCGACGCCGACGAGCCCGACGTACGGGACTCCTATGCGGGCACCGCAGTCGCACTCGATCTGGAGTTCGACGACGGGAGCTCTCTGTCCGATCATCGTGTGCGCGACCAACACGGCGTCGTCGTGAATCCAGCGAAGCAGTACGATTCGCGCACCATCGCCGTCGACCAGTGGACGCTCAAACGAATTCAGCTGTCTGCCTTCACCGGTCGGCGCGTCACGCGGGTGCTCCTACGCGTCACAGCCCCCGCACGGGCCGACGGGACGCGCACACGACGACGCATTCACGGGTTCCTCGACGACGTGCGGCTACGACGTGCCGAACCCGGATCACTCGAGCGCATCCATCGGGTACGCACCACCCGCGGAACGCACTCGAGCGACCGCTTCTCCCGCGGAAACTGCGCTCCGTTGGTCGCCCCACCGCACGGATCGGTGTTCGGCTTGCCGATGACCGACGGCGGCAACCGCGGATGGCCGTACTCATACCACGAGGCCAACGACTCCGAGAACCGTTCGCGTCTACAGTCGTTCGCGACATCCCACATCCCGAGCCCGTGGATGGGCGATCGCGGTGTACTGCAGTTCTTCCCGGCGGTGTGCCGTCGTCCACCGCTCGACCGCGACGCCCGTGCGCTCCGGTTCTCACACGAGGACGAGGCTGACCGACCTGATCGCTACGCCGTTCCCCTCGGCGGAGGTGCCGATCACGGTGGCGTCGACGCCGAGCTGACCGCAGGCTTGTGGTCCGTGTGGCTTCGGGTGCGATTTCCCACCGATTCCGGTGCACTCGTCTTCGACCAGTTCGACAATGCCGGAGCGCTGGTCCTGAACGAGGCGACCAACGGACTCGTCACCGGATTCGTCGACGGACCTGGCGGATTGGTCACAGTCCCCCGCATGTATTTCTCGGCACGAATCGACGTCCCGGTGACCTCGCTTGCCCATGCCGATTCGACGCACGAACGTAGCGCGGTCCTCGGTTCGATAGACCTTGACGTGTCCAACAACCGGCGCGCCGTTCTCGCCGTGGGGACGTCGTTCATCAGTATCGAGCAGGCGCACCGCAACCTCGACTACGACATGTGGCTCGCGCGAGGCGGTTTCGACGAGATCTGGGCGGCCAGCCGAACCGCGTGGAACGGTGTTCTCGGCCGGCTCGACGTCGAAGGTGCCACCGCCGACCAGCTGACCACCCTGTATTCGTGTCTGCATCGCGTGCGTTTGTATCCGAACATCGCACACGAGAACGTCGGGACCCCGCAGACACCGCGTTGGGCGTACGCCGATCCGTTCTGCTCTGTACAGGAGGACGGTCCCACTCACACCGCACGACCCGTCGTCGACGGCACGCTGACGACGACTGACGGATTCTGGGACTCGTACCGGGCGAGTTGGCCGCTGCGCACACTCGTGTGGCCGACGTCGACCGCGGAACTCGTCGACGGCTTCGTCGAGCACTACCGACGCAGCGGCTGGACGAGTCGCTGGTCGGCTCCGGGCCCTGCCGACATCATGACCGGCACCAGTAGTGACGCCGTTTTCGCCGACGCTGCGCTGGCAGGTCTGGACTTCGACCTCGAATCCGCATACGACGCATGCCTTCGGAACGCAACCACACCCTCGGACGACCCGCGCGTCGGCCGAAAGGCTATGCAGCGTTCGCTGTTTCGAGGGTTCACCGACACCGAGACCTTCGAGGGCATGAGCTGGACCGTCGACGCCGCCATCAACGACGCGGCCATCGCGGTGTTCTCGCGCGTGCTCGCCGACCGGTTCCCGACGCACCGTCGGATCGACGAATTCCGAGCCAACGCGACGTGGTTCACCGCCCGCGCCATGAATTACGCCAGCGTGTTCGATGCGCGGACCGGCTTCTTCCGTGGCCGCGATCGATCCGGCGGGTTCCGACCCATCGACACCTTCGATCCCCGCAACTGGGGACTCGACTACACCGAAACCAACGCGTGGGGAACATATGTCACCGCACCACAGGACGGTGAGGGCATCGCTGCGCTGCACGGCGGGCGCGACGCCCTGTGCCGACGGCTCGACGAGTTCCGCGCGCTGCAGGAGACCGGACGCGACGACGTCCGCGGCTCGTACCCCGTTGTCATCCACGAGATGCGGGAGGCCCGCGACACGCGTATGGGCATGCTCGCACTGTCCAACCAACCGGCCCACCACATTCCGTTCATGTACGCATTCGCGTCGACGCCCGGCAACCTCGCTCATGCCAGAACCCAGGAGATGGTGCGCGAGGCGACGCAGCGACTGTTCCTCGGCTCCGAGATAGGACAGGGCTACCCGGGCGACGAGGACAACGGCGAGATGTCGGCGTGGTACCTGCTGGTGGCCACCGGCCTGTACCCGCTGACCATCGGCTCCGGAGAGTTCGTGATCACCGCACCGACGTTCCCGTCGATCAGCTGGACACTCGACGGCGGCGCCGTCGTGCGCGTCGAAGCGCCCGCGGCGTCGGCGACCAATCGCTACATCGAGTCGGTGACCATCGACGGCGAGCCGTGGCAGCAGATCACGGTGCCCCGCCAGCGTCTACGTCGCGGTGCGGTGATCCATGTCGCACTCGGGCCACAGCCGACCACCTGGGCCGCCGGGTCGGTACCACCGTCACTGACACCGCCCGGCACGATGCCCCGACCACCGAGGGATCTGACCTCTCCCGCTGACGCGCCCCGCTGCGCCCGCGGACCGAGCGACGCAACCAACGCCTTCGACGACGATTCGTCGACGCCACCGTCGAGATTGACGGCCGGGCAGGCTGTCGGCTGGGCGTTCGATGTCCCGACGCCCGTCGACCACTACACGGTCACCCCGCGGTCTGCGGGGCGGGCGTCGTGGACGGTCGAAACCCTCGATGCGAGCGACACGTGGTTCGTCGTCGACGAACGAACGGCCACGTTCCGTTGGGACAGACAGACCCGGATCTTCACGCTGCCGGTGCCGACCACCACGTCGGGGATCCGCCTGCGGACCCTCGACGACATCGAGGTGTCGCAGGTGGAGTTCTTCCGGCTGAGCACCGAAGGTGATGGTGCGCGAGGGGGGACTTGAACCCCCACGTCCTAGGACACTGGAACCTAAATCCAGCGCGTCTGCCAATTCCGCCACTCGCGCGTGCGCGGTCAACAGTACCGGTCGCGCGGCGATAGACCCAGGCCAGGTACCGTCGAAGGTATGTCTACTACGCGTCGTGGTGCCCGTCGGCACCGCCCGGCACTGTTGGTGCTGGTGGCGCTCGCCGCCGTTGTCTGTCTCGGCATGGCGTGGTGGCAGTGGGATCGATACGAGTCGACGAGCGGCACAGGCCAGAACCTCGGGTATGCGCTGCAGTGGCCAGCGTTCGCCGTCGCTTTCGTCTGGGCATACCGACGCTTCGTGGTACTCGAAGCCGACCCGGACGAAGTCGAGAAGCTCAAGCCACAGGGTGTGACCGAGATCCCGCAGGGCATTCTGCCCGACCGCGCGACCACCCCGAGTGCGTCGTCGTTCGCCGCCGACCCGGCACACGAGGACTCCACTCTCACCGACTACAACCGATACCTCGCCGAGCTCGCCGCCGCGGACCGCGAGCACCACGAGGCGGAGCCTGTCACAGCGCCCGCAGCGCGCGGCGACACCACACACACGGAGGAACACCACAGGTGAGCAGCGAGACCCCGCAGACCGCACAGTCCCCCGACCCCGCCGGACCCTCTGAAACCGGGCAGACCACCACTCCGGTCGACAAGGTCCGCGGCGCGCTCACACGCTATCGCGTCCTTGCGTGGATCACCGGTATCTGGCTTCTGCTGCTGGTTGTCGAGCTCATCCTCCGGTACGGGTTCGGCAACCATTCGCTCGACTTCGTGCCTCCGGTCCACGGATGGATCTACTTCATCTATCTGATCTGCGCGATCGACCTGGGTATCAAGGTGCGCTGGTCGGTCGGCAAGATCATCGTGACCGCCATCGCGGGCACCATCCCGTTCTTGTCCTTCTACGTCGAGCACATCCGCACCAAGGAAGTAAAGGCGCAGTTCAACCTGTCGTGAGCGTCGTGCAGCGCCGCGTTCATGTGAACACGGCTGACTGTCGATGTGCGCATCGTCCAGCTGGCCAACTTCTACGGTGAGCGTTCGGGCGGATTGCGCACGGCCGTCGACCGGTGGGGCGCCGGATACGTCGCGGCCGGACACGAGGTCGTGCTCGTCGTCCCGGGTCGCGAGTCACGCGACGAACTGATGCCGTCCGGTGTCGTCAGAATATCTGTGCCTGCTCCACGCATCCCGTTCTCCGGTGGCTACCGGCTGGCGTCCGCACGGCGGGTGGCCGATGTCCTCACCCACCTCCGGCCCAACGCTCTCGAGGTGTCGGACCGGTTGACCTTGCGTGGCTTCGGCGACTGGGCCCGCCACCGCGACATTCCGTCGGCCATGGTCTCGCACGAGCGCCTCGACAGGTTGCTCGCCATGGCCATGCCCGCCGAGACAGCGCGTGCGCTGGCGGACAGGGCCAACGCCGCCACCGCCCGCTCCTACGACGCAGTGGTGTGCACCACCGGATTCGCCGCCGCCGAGTTCGAGCGCATTGGCGCTGACAACGTGGTCCGCGCACCGCTGGGAGTCGACCTCGAGCAGTTCGCGCCGCACCACCTCGACCCCGAACTCAGCACTCGCTGGACCGACGCATCGACGACGCTCCTCGGGCACTGCGGCCGCCTGTCGATGGAGAAGCGCGCCGACCGTTCGATCGCCGCTGTCGGTCGCCTTCACCGCGCGGGCGTGCCCGTCCACCTGGTGATCGCGGGCGACGGACCGATGCGCAGTGCTCTCCAGCATGCGGCACGCGGGCTTCCGGTGACATTCCTCGGACATGTGCGCGACCGCCGGCAGGTCGCGTCGCTGCTCGCGAGCACCGACGTCTCGTTCGCGCCGGGACCGCACGAGACGTTCTGCCTGTCGGCGCTGGAATCACTCGCGTCGGGGACGCCCGTCGTCGGATCGCGGTCGTCGGCGGTGGCGGGCATGATCGACGATTCGTGCGGTGCGCTCGCCGACAACTCGGGTGCGGGGTTCGCTGACGCCGTCGAGCGGGTTCTGTCGATTCCCCGCCCGACGCGCGAGGGCGCTGCCCGCGCACGGGCGACGCAGTTCACGTGGCCCGACTCGGTGTCGCGGATGCTGTCGGTGCACGCCGGTCGCTGACGCGGCTGGGCGGTCGGCGTGAAATCCGGTGCCGTCGGCGTGAAATCCGGTGCCGTCGGCGTGAAACCCGGTGCCGTCGGCAAGAAACCCGGTGCCGTCGGCGAGGTGTCCGGTGCCGTCGGCGTAAAACCCGGTGCCGTCGGCGGTCAGGCCAGCGCGCTGAGTGCGGGGACCAACTGCCTCAACGCCTTCCCACGGTGACTCAAGGCGTCCTTCTCGGACGGGGAGAGTTCGGCGGCGGATCGGCCCGCAGCGTCGGCGTCGTCGGGAATGAAGAGCGGGTCGTAGCCGAAGCCGTTGCGCCCATGCGCTTCCCGGGCGAAGGTGCCGCGCCACTCGCCCCGCACCACCGTCTCCTCACCGGACGGCAACACCAGTGCGCACGCGGAGACGAACGCGGCACCGCGTCGTTCATCTGGGATGTCGGAAAGCTGCGCCAGTACGAGCGCGTTGTTGGCGGAGTCGTCGCCGTGCACGCCACTCCAACGCGCAGACAACACCCCGGGCATCGCGTTGAGCGCATCTATCTCGATACCGGAATCGTCTGCGAGACAGGGCAATCCGGTGGCGCGTGCGCCAGCGCGGGCTTTGATCAGCGCATTGTCCTCGAAGGTCGCACCTGTCTCGGGTTCCTCGGGATACTCCGGGACGGCGTCGAGTCCGATCACCTCGAGACCGGTGAGTCCCGCGGCGTCGACCACCCGTTGCAGTTCCGCGAGCTTCTTGGCGTTACGGCTGGCGAGCAGTACCTGCGACATCGACTCGAACCGGTTTCAGACCGACTGCGGAAGTACGCCGGGATACGGGGCATCGAGCGCCTCGCGTTGCGCTTCGAACAGTGTGTTGGTGCCGATCTCGGCCATGTCGAGCAACTTGTCGAGTGTGGCGCGTGGGAACGTCGCGCCCTCACCGGTGCCCTGGACCTCGACGAGGGTGCCTGCGTCGGTCGCGACGACGTTCATGTCGACCTCGGCGCGCGAATCCTCCTCGTAGGGCAGATCAAGACGTACCCGACCGTCGACGACGCCGACACTCACGGCGGCGATCATGCACGACAGCGGCTGCGGATCCGACAGTCGCCCAGCAGCTTTGAGCCATGTCACGGCGTCGGCGAGTGCAACGTACGCGCCGGTGATCGAAGCGGTGCGGGTGCCGCCATCGGCCTGCAGGACGTCGCAGTCCAGTGCCACGGTGTTCTCGCCGAGTGCGCCCAGATCGATGCACGCACGCAGCGACCGCCCGATGAGTCGGCTGATCTCGTGTGTCCGACCGCCGATCTTGCCCTTGACCGATTCACGCCGCGAACGCTCATGGGTGGCGGCGGGGAGCATCGAGTACTCGGCGGTCAGCCATCCGAGTCCTGACCCGCGTCGCCACGGTGGAACGCCCTCGGTGACGCTGGCGGTGCACATCACGCGTGTCTGACCGAATTCGATCAGCACCGATCCCGCCGGATTGGAAGTGAATCCGCGGGTGATCGTGATGGGACGGAGTTCGTCGTCGGCCCTGCCGTCAGCTCGTGTGCTCACGGACTCAACTGTAGGAGATCACCCCGGCAGGTCGAACACCTGGCCCTGACGTACCAGCCCGACCGGGCCGGAGAAGGTGGTGCGTGCCTCGGCCAGAATCGCCTCGGCATCCGACCACGGTGCGACGTGGGTGATGGCGAGCGACTTCGCATTCGCCTTGGTGGCGACCTCACCCGCTTCGATGCCCGACATGTGCAGGTGCGGCGGACGTTCCGACGGCGCATGCGTCCATGACGCCTCGCACAGGAAGATGTCGGCGTCGGCAGCGACATCGACGACCGCGTCACACGGGCCGGTGTCGCCGCTGTAGGCGACGACCTGTCCCTGCGGTCCGGTGAATCGGAGACCGAAAGTGGCGGGCGGATGGTCGACGCGGATCGGATCGATCACGATCCCCCCGAGGGTGATCTCCATGTCGTCGATCCACTCGTGCGTGTCGAAGGTGTCGCTGATGTCGTCGATCTGGCCGGCGAACTCACTCGACGCCGCACCGATTCGCAGGGCGGTGCCGGCCGGGCCGTACAGCGACGCGAGTTCTGTCGCCGGTGTGGGCGCATACCGACGCCACACCAGCATCGCGGGAAGATCCAGACAGTGGTCGGCATGCAGGTGGCTGAGGACGACGTCGACGTCGCTCGGGTCTGCGACACGCTGCAACTCGCCCAGAACGCCCGGGCCGCAGTCGACGAGCACGGGCCGGTGGTCGGGGACGGTCAGCAGGTACCCGGAGCACGCCGCGCCGGGGCCGCCGACACTGCCCGAACACCCCAGGACAGTCAAACGCATACGACCTACCTTGCCACGCGTGTGTAGCGGGCAGACCACATATGGGCCACAAGCCGCGCGCCGCGCGGGTTTGCTCCGGCTCGGCGTCGACGACACGCCGCGTCTCAGACCGGATCGACCGACCTGACGACCGGTCCGAGGAACCTGCTCGACAGCTTGGCGAACATCTCCGGGTCGCCGGTCGCCTGAAAATGACGGACGGCTTCGCGGCCGGTGTGCGGGTGCAGCAGATCAGCCTCGGTCAGCACACGGAACAAATCCTTGGCGGTCTCCTCGGCACTGGACACCAGCGTCACCTCGTCGCCCATCGCCAACTGGATCACGCCCGACAGGAGCGGATAGTGCGTGCATCCGAGGACGACCGTGTCGACGTCCGCCTCCTGAAGCGGTTCGAGATAGCCCTGCGCGAGACCGAGGATCTGCCGTCCGCTGGTGATACCGCGCTCCACGAAGTCGACGAATCGCGGACACGGGACCGCGGTGATCTGTGCGTCGCGGGCCGCGGCGAACGAATCCTGGTAGGCCCGGGACGAGATCGTCGCCTCGGTACCGATCACTCCGATCCGTCCCGTCTTCGTTGCCACGACCGCTCGACGCACCGCAGGCAACACGACCTCGACCACGGGAATCGGCGCGTAACGCTCGCGCGCGTCACGCAGGCAGGCCGCTGACGCCGTGTTGCAGGCGATGACGATCGCCTTGACGCCGCGCTCGGCGAGATCGTCGCCGATCGCCAGGGCGTGGCGTCGGATCTCGGGGATGGTCAACGGCCCGTATGGCCCGTTGGCGGTGTCGCCGATGTAGACGATGTCCTCGTCGGGCAGCTGATCGATGATCGCGCGCGCGACAGTGAGTCCGCCGACGCCCGAGTCGAAGATCCCGATGGGTGCGTCGGCGCGCGTGGTGGTGACTATGACCGCACCCCCGGTGCCGTGCTGCCCGATCCGACCGCGCGCGGACGTCGCCGATCACGGTCGGCGAGGAACCACGCGGCGAGCACACCGCCGATCGCGCCGAACAGATGTCCCTGCCAGGAGACTCCGAAGGTGCCCGGGAAGACACCCCAGAGCACCGAGCCGTACACGAGGAACAAGACCACTCCGATCGCGATCTGGGTGAGGTCGCGGTTGAACACGCCGCGGACCAGAAGATAGGTGAGCCAACCGAAGATGATGCCCGACGCCCCGACGGTCACCGAGTACGGCGGCGCGAACAACCACACACCGAGGCCCGAGACGATCCACACGATCGCCGTGACGACGAGGAATCGCTTGCTGAGCAGCAGGATGAAGCCGAGGATGATCAGCGGCACGAGATTGGCGAACAGGTGCTGCCAGTCGGCATGGAGGAACGGCGCCCACAGAATGCCGTCGAGCCCGTCGACCCTCCGCGGTTCGATGCCCGCGCGGTCGAGGTCGTAATGGGTCGCGGCGTCGACGGCTTCGACGATGAACAGCACCGCGACGATGCAGGCCATCACGATCGCCGACCTAGCCCACAACGGGCGCGTCCCGCGGGGTGTGGGTGTCGGGCTCGGTGTCATCATCGTTCCTTCATCGGGGGTGGTCTCGACCAGCTCCACGAGCGGAAACCGTCCGGCTACGCCCAGAGCTGGCCCTCGAGAGCCTGTTCGGCATCCTCGAGGCTACCGTCGTAGGCCCCGGTGGAGAGATACTTCCAGCCCGCGTCGGGGACCACCAGACCGATGTCGGCGCGTCGCCCGTCCTTGATCGCCTTACGCGCGATGCCGCGTGCCGCCTGGAGAATGGCACCCGTCGACACACCCGCGAAGATGCCCTCCCGGTCGATCAGTTCGCGTACCCGGGCGACGGCGTCGACACCCTGGACCGAGTACCGGCGGGTCAACACGGACTCGTCGTAGAGTTCCGGCACGAAGCCCTCGTCGATGTTGCGCAGGCCGTAGACCTCGTCTCCATAGCGCGGCTCCGCCGCGACGATCTCGACCTCCGGGTTCTGTTCGCGCAGATACCGGCCGACACCCATCAGAGTGCCCGTGGTGCCGAGACCTGCGACGAAGTGGGTGATCTCGGGAAGGTCGGCGAACAGTTCCGGCCCGGTGCCCTCGTAGTGTGCGCGCCAGTTGGCCTCGTTGCCGTACTGGTAGAGCATCACCCAGTCGGGATGCTCTGCGGCGAGTTCCTTGGCCACTCGGACCGCGGTGTTCGAGCCCCCCGCCGCGGGCGACGAGATCACCTCGGCGCCGTACATCCGCAGCAGCGATCGACGCTCTTCGGAGGTGTTCTCCGGCATCACGCAGATCAGGTGGTAGCCCTTGAGCTTCGCGGCCATGGCCAGCGAGATACCGGTGTTGCCGCTGGTGGGCTCGAGGATCG
>NZ_BAFB01000048.1 GCF_000248075.1 Gordonia otitidis NBRC 100426
GTCTGGCAAGCCGCATCGAGGTTCAGGTCGCCTACGCCATCGGCAAGGCCGCGCCCGTCGGTCTGTTCGTGGAGACCTTTGGCACGGAGAAGACCGATCCCGAGGTGATCCGCAAGGCCATCGCCGAGACGTTCGACCTGCGTCCGCTCGCCATCATCCGCGACCTCGATCTGCTCCGCCCCATCTACGGTCCGACGGCGGCCTACGGTCACTTCGGCCGTACCGACCTGGATCTGCCCTGGGAGAACACCGACCGGGCCGAGAAGCTGCGCGCAGCAGCGGGTCTCTAAGCACAGCCGCAGTTCCCTGACGGAACGTGCCGCGTCGAAACCGGTCGCGAAGGTCCTGCCCATGCTCGGGTTGGCCCACCTCGACCGGCCTTTCGACTATCTGATCAGCGCCGAGCAGGACGGTGATGCCGTGCCCGGCGTCCGGGTACGCGTGCGTTTCGCCGGACGACTCGTCGACGGTTTCCTGCTCGATCGGGTCGCCGAGTCCGATCACCCGGGCAAGCTGGGCTGGCTCGAACGGGTCGTCTCGCCCGAGGCGGTGCTGTCGCCGGAGATGATGCAGGTGTGCCGGGCGGTGGCGCAGCGGTATGCGGGCACCATGTCGGACGTCGTCCGACTGGCGGTGCCGCCCCGACACGCCCGGACGGAGAAGGAAGAATCCGCGGCGCCCACCTCGGAGATCGTCGAGCCTGATCGCGGTGGCTGGCGGGCCTATGTCACCGCCGACTCCTTCCTGGATTCGCTGGCCGAGGGCGCTCCGCGCGCTTTGTGGCAGGCTACGCCGGGGGAGGATTGGCCGGCGCGTCTCGCCGAGCTCGCGGCGCACGTGGCCTCGGCGGGCCGGGGTGTCGTCATCGTCGTACCGGATCAGCGCGATCTCGACAGGCTGTCGGCTGCATGCGAACCCCTGCTCGGCGATCGGTGCGTCACCCTGGCCGCGGGTCTCGGGCCGACCGCACGATATCGACGCTGGCTCGCCGTACGTCGTGGTGCGGCCGACGTCGTGCTGGGTACCCGTAGCGCGGTTTTCGCGCCGGTCCACGATCTCGGGTTGATCGTCATCTGGGATGACGGCGACGACAGTCTGGACGAGCCGCGCGCCCCGTATCCGCATCCGCGGGAGGTGGCGATCCTGCGTTCGCATATCGAGCGGGGCGGTCTGGTGATCGGCGGGTTTGCACGAACTGCAGAAGCGCAAGTGCTGGTCGAGTCCGGATGGGCGCACGACCTCGTCGCCGAGCGTGCGCTCATCCGTGAGCGCAGCCCGAAGGTCGACGCGATCAGCGACGAGGATGCTCGCGTGGCGCGTGATCCGCTGGCGCGCAGTGCCCGTATCCCCGCCGTGGCATTCGACGTCGCCCGCAAGGCCGTCGCCGCCGATACCCCGGTGCTGTTCAGTGTGCCGAGGCGCGGGTACATCCCCTCACTCGCGTGCGCACGGTGTCGCACGCATGTGAGGTGCCGGGCGTGCCACGGGCCGATGCAGATGAGTGCCGATCAGAAGCTCACCTGCCGGTGGTGCGGGCGTGTCGAACTCAGCTTCCGTTGCGTCGAATGCGGCGGCACCAATGTCCGCGCGCTGACGACGGGGGCGCGGCGCACGGCAGAAGAACTCGGGCGCGCGTTCGCGGGTGTTCCGGTGCTCACCAGCGGTGGGAGCTCGATCGTCGACCACATCGACGACGGCGCGCGCGTCGTGGTGTCGACCCCCGGCGCCGAACCGGTCGCCGAACGCGGCTACGGGGCAGCCGTGGTTCTCGACACATGGGCTCAGCTCGATCGCTTCGATCTGCGGGTCGACGAGAATGCAGTACGACGCTGGATGTCGGTCGGTGCGCTCATCCGTCCGCGTGGCGACGGCGGTGCGATGGTGATCGTTGCCGATGCCGCGTTGACACCGGTGCAGGCCGTCATCCGCTGGGATCCGGTGGGATTTGCGGCGCACGAACTGGCCAACCGGGTCGAGCTCGGCTTCCCGCCCGCGGTCACGATGGCCTCGATCGACGGTGACACGGCATCGGTCAACGCCTTCACCGACCTGATCGAGTTGCCCGAGGGCGCCGACGTCCTGGGGCCGGTTCCGTTACCCGCGGGCGTGCGTCCGCCCGCCGGGGTTCCCGAGGGCGCCGAGCTCGAACGCCTCCTCGTACGCACCGACCGACGACATGGACGGCAGCTGACCGCAGCGCTGACCGAGGCCCAGGTCCGTCGCAACACCCATCACGAGACCGGAGCGGTCCGCGTTCAGGTCGACCCACCTACCATCGGATGAGCGCAGACCATGCGCGTCACGACATCGAAGGAGCAGGACGTGCGGATCGTGTTCGCCGGAACACCCGAGGTGGCGGTGCCGTCACTGCAGCGACTGATCGAGTCGCCCGACCACGAGGTCGTCGGAGTGATCTCGCGCCCCGATGCTGTCGCGGGACGCGGTCGTAAGGTGTCGCGCTCGCCGGTCGCCGAACTGGCCGACGCCAACGGCATCGAGGTCATCACACCGCGCCGGATGGCCGAACCCGACGTCGCCGACACACTCCGTGGGTGGCAACCCGACGTGGGGGCCGTCGTCGCCTACGGCGGTCTGATCCCACCGGACGTCCTCGGGATCCCGACGCACGGTTGGATCAACCTGCACTTCTCCGTACTGCCTGCGTGGCGCGGCGCCGCGCCCGTGCAGGCGGCGATCGCCGCCGGCGACGAGACCACGGGCGCCAGCACGTTCCTGCTGGAGAAGGGCCTCGACACCGGACCGGTGTACGGCGTCCTGACCGAGATGATCAGGCCGGCCGACACGAGCGGTGAACTGCTCGAGCGGCTTGCGCGGGCCGGCTCGGGACTGCTGATGTCGACCGTCGACGGGATCGCTGCGGGGGCGCTGTCACCGGTGCCGCAACCCGCGGACGGTGTCAGTCACGCACCGAAGGTCGAGGTCGACGACGCACGCGTCCGGTGGGATCTTCCTGCGCACCTGGTCGATCGGCGTATCCGGGCGCACACGCCCGCGCCGGGAGCCTGGACGACCCTGGGCGACGCGCGCGTCAAGATCGGACCGGTCGATCTCGTCGAGGGCGACGATCCGGCAGCGCCGACCGAACTCGCGCCGGGACGCGTAGCCGTCACCAAGAAGGCTGTCTTCGTCGGCACCGGTACCGGGCCGGTACGCCTCGGCTGGGTACAGCCGCCGGGGAAGAAGCAGATGCCCGCGACCGACTGGGCGCGCGGTGCCCGTCTCGACGACGAGACGGTGCTGGCATGAGCGACCCGAAACTCAGGAGAAAGCCCGTCGACCCGGTCCGTGAGACGGCACGCGATGTGTTGCGGGCCGTCCGCGAGCGCGACGCATACGCCAACCTCGTGCTGCCGAAACTGCTGCGGGAGCGGAAGATCACCGGGCGCGATGCCGCTCTGGCGACCGAACTGACCTACGGCACCGCCCGGGCGCTCGGCACGCTCGACGCCGTGATCGCTGCCGCGGCGAACCGTCCGGTGTCCGAGATCGACGGGGACGTCCTCGACGTCCTGCGCCTCGGTGCCTACCAACTGCTGCGCACCCGCATCGGTGCCCATGCGGCGGTCTCGACGTCGGTCGACCTGATCCGTAGCGAAAAGGGAATGGGCCCCTCGGGTTTCGTCAATGCCGTGCTGCGCAAGATCTCCCAGCGTGACGAGGACCTGTGGGTCGACCAACTCGCCCCTTCGATGGCGGAGGATCTCGTCGGCAATCTGGCATTCCGCTACGCGCACCCGCGCTGGATCGCGCAGGTGTTCGCCGACGCGCTCGGCGGCTCCGCGGGCGAACTGCAGGCTGCCCTCGCCGCCGACGACGAGCGGCCCCCCGTTCACCTCGTCGCGCGTCCCGGCCTCATCACGGCCGAGGAGTTGGCGCTCACGAGCGGCGGTGAGGTCGGGCGCTATTCGCCGTATGCGGTGTATCTGCCCGGCGGCGATCCCGGCGACATCGAGGCTGTTCGGCAGGGGTACGCCGGCGTGCAGGACGAGGGCAGTCAGCTCGTGGCGCGGGCCGTCACCGCAGCCGACGTCGGGGAGGACGGCGGCCGGTGGCTGGACATGTGCGCCGGTCCCGGCGGCAAGGCCGCGCTCATCGGCGCTATTGCCGACATCGACGGCGCGCACGTCGACGCCGTCGAGGTGAGCGAACACCGCGCAGACCTGATCCGCGGGGTCACGCGCGACATGCCGGTCGACGTGCACGTCGGGGACGCGCGCGATCTCACCGCGGAGACCGGCCTGGCGCCCGGCTACGACAGAATCCTGCTCGACGCACCGT
This sequence comes from Gordonia otitidis NBRC 100426, assembly GCF_000248075.1. GTDB lineage: Bacteria > Actinomycetota > Actinomycetes > Mycobacteriales > Mycobacteriaceae > Gordonia > Gordonia otitidis. Next base: position 4,300 of record NZ_BAFB01000048.1, read on the forward strand.
GTTCGGGGCTGGGTTCCCTGCGTCGCCGACCCGAGGCCCGGTGGCGGCGCACACCCGCAGACGTCGATGAACTGGTGGGGCTGCAGCGCGAATTGCTCACGGAGGCTTTGCGTATGGTCCGTCCAGGCGGCGTCGTCGTCTATTCGACGTGCTCGCCGCACCCCGCCGAGACGACAGAACTCGTCGCCGGTGTTCTCGCCGACGTACCCGAGGCCCGTCAGCTCGACGCCCGGCCGCTCGTCGGAACCGAGGAGATCGGCGACGGCCCGCACGTGCAGCTCTGGCCGCACCGGCAGGGCACCGACGCGATGTTCCTGGCCGCGCTGACGAAGGAGTGAGCGCGTCGCTGCGATGCAGTTCAGGCGACGCGGGCCCCACCGTCGGATTCGACGACGGTCCCGGTGATATTCGGGTTGGTGGCAAGTAGCTCGATGACCTGTGCGATGTCGTCTGCGGCCGCGATCCGCCCAGTCGGCAGCCCTACTGCGACCTCGCGGAACATCGCCTCGCGGCCCGCGTCGTCGAGCATGCTCCACCACGGGGTATCGACGTAGCCGGGCGAGACCGCGTTGACGCGCGTGGGCGCCAGCTCCGCAGCGAGCGGAGCCACCAGCCCCTCCACCGCGGCGTTGAGGGCGCCGATGCCCGCTGTCCCCGGCATTCCGGCCCGAGCGGTGATTGCACCGACGAGAGTGATCGATCCCGCGTGGGCCAGATGGGGCAGCATCGCTTTGATCGTCGCGATGGTCGGCCAGAACTTCTCCTCGAAAGCGGTTCGCAGACAGTCGAGTTCGATGTCGGACAATGGGCCGGCACCCTTGTTGCCGCTCACCGTGACGATGAGTCGGTCGACGACACCGATTTCCGCTGCCACGGCAGCGACCTGCCCGACGTCACCGGCGTCGAGCTCGTGGGGGATGAGCGACGGATGACTCGTCGTCGCGGCGGCGAGTGACTTCGCGGTGCGTCCTGCGATGTGGACGACGTCGTCACGCGCGGCGAGCCGGATGGCCGTGGCGAGTCCGATTCCCGAGCTCCCGCCGATGATGAGTGATGTGGGCATGATGTGAATCCCTTCACGAGACGTTGTGGTTCGCAATTGACGCTAGCAGCAATTGCGGACCGTTGCGTCTCGTTATCGGTAGGCTTGCGCTCATGTCCGACGAAGAGAGGGGCCGGCGAGGCCCGAAACGCAGCCAGCAGTCGCGGCTGGCAATCCTGACCGCCGCATTCGAACTCATCCGCGAAGCGGGTTATCGAGGTCTGACGATCGAGGGCATCGCGACGCGTGCGGGAGTCGGCAAGCAGACGGTCTACAGGTGGTGGCCGACCAAGGCTGACGTCCTGCTCGAGGCCGCCGCCACGAAGGCCGATCTCCATGTGTCCACCACCGACCGTGGCGCCTTCCGTGACGATCTGGAGCAGTTCCTGCGGGATTCGTTCCGCCTTCTCCGGGTGCCGGGACTGGCTGAGCTGTTGCGCAGTCTGATGGCCGAGTCGCAGATCAATCCCGAGTTCGCGCAGCGATTCCGGGAAGGGTTCCTGAATCGGCGGCGTGCGGCGCTTGTCGAGATCGTCGAGCGGGCTCAGATGCGTGGTGATGCGCCGGTCGGGACATCGGCCGACCTGGTCGCGGACGTCGTGTTCGGGTTCATCTGGTATCGCGTGATGGCCACAGAACGGTCGCTCGAGGATGCGGACATCGTCGCCCTCCTCCGACTACTCGCACCCACGGGAATTGATCCCGAAGTGGTTGCCGCACTGCCCGACCAGGGGTGAGGACCGTCAGCCGAGACTGGAATCGCGCGAAGGAAACGGTGCCGAAACCCGGACTCGGGATCCGGCCGGCCTCGATCTTCCGAAGGGTCTCCGGTGAGATACTGGGAATACCGGAGGCACGTCGCTGGACGACTTGGACGGGAGGCGCATGTGATCGAACTGAAGACCCCGGGCGAGATCGAGAAGATGGCGGTGACGGGACGGTTCGTCGCCGAGGTCCTCGACGACCTGGCGAGTCGCGCCGAACCCGGGATCAATCTTCTCGATCTCGAACAGCGAGCGCGCGCCATGATCGACGCGCGGGGTGCCGTCTCGTGCTACTGGGATTACGCGCCGTCGTTCGGAAGCGGCCCCTTCCGCAACGTCATCTGTCTCTCGGTCGACGATGCCGTGCTCCACGGGCTGCCGCACGATCGGATTCTCCACAACGGCTCGGTCCTCACACTCGATTTCGCCGTCTCGATCGACGGCTGGGTCGCGGACGCGGCCAAGACGGTCATCGTCGGTGAGTCGGATCCGTCGTTCACCCCGGATCCCGGCGATGTCGCGATGATCGAGTCGACGAGACAGGCACTGCAGGCGGGCATCGACGCGGCGCGACCCGGCGGACGCCTCGGCGACATCTCCGCAGCCATCGGGAAGGTTGCGGCCGCGGCCGGATATCAGGTGAACACCGACTTCGGTGGACACGGCCTCGGGCGCACGATGCACGAGGATCCCCACATCCCCAATGCCGGTAGGCGGAACCGTGGACCGCGACTCCTCGAGGGGATGACATTGGCCATCGAGCCCTGGTGGGGACGTGGATCCGCCGACCTCGTCGTCGACGACGACGGCTGGACATTGCGCATGGCGGATGGTCGACATGCGGCACATTCCGAGCACACGATCGCACTCGTTTCCGACGGCGCGCGGATTCTCAGTGCGGGAGTTTGAGCCGCGACCACGTATATTGCCCATACGTGATCGATACTCGCGACGTCCGGTACGCCGAACACATCCGTAGCATGGGCCAATTCGTCCGTTTCGGCATCGTCGGAGCATGCGGGGTCGTCGTCAACATGATCGTCGCGATCCTGTTGAACAAGGCACACGGGGGCACCGCCAGGGCCAACGACGTGCTCTGGCACGTCAGCGGTACCGACTTCAACATCCGATTCACCGTGATCGTCTGGGTCGTCGGATTCCTGGTGGCCAATTGCGTCAATTTCCAGCTCAACCGCACGTGGACGTTCAAAAGCGCAAAGCATGCGAGCTGGTGGTCGGAGTTCTGGCCGTTTCTGGCCGTCGGAAGTGTTGCCGCGATCGTCGGCATGTTCCTCAAGGTGGGCTTCACCAATCCGACTTCACCGATTTATCTGTCGGCGTCGTTCTTCCACGAGGGGGCGGGACTGCACTCCCGTGAGTACTGGGCCCAGATCATCACGATCGTGATCACCATGCCCATCAACTTCGCCGTCAACAAGCTGTGGACGTTCCGCGCGGTTCGCTCGCCTATGACGACACCTGTCGAGCCGACGGAGCCGGTGGAGCGCTGACGCGCCTGTCGACGGTGGGCACAGCCGCAGCCGTCGCACGCGCTGCACGGCGGAACCGGCAGTACGGCTAGATTGACTGCCATGACTGACGCCAACACCCCGATGATCGCGCCGTCGATTCTCTCCGCCGACTTCGCCAATCTCGCCGCGGAATCGGCTGCCGTCGCGCATCCCGGCCCCACGCGTGCGGACTGGTTGCACGTCGACGTGATGGATGCGCATTTCGTGCCCAACCTGACCCTCGGACTTCCCGTGGTCGAGAGCCTGCTCAAGGCCACCGACATCCCGATCGACTGCCATCTCATGATCGACGACCCCAAGCGCTGGGCGCCCCCGTACGCCGAAGCCGGGGCCTACAACGTGACATTCCATGCCGAGGCAACCGACGACCCTGTCGACGTCGCACGCGACATCCGTGCGGCGGGCGGCAAAGCGGGCCTGGCCATCAAGCCGAAGACACCTCTCGAGCCCTACCTGGAGATCCTGCGTGACATCGACACCCTCCTGGTGATGAGCGTCGAACCCGGATTCGGCGGTCAGAAGTTCATCGCCGAGGTGCTCGAGAAGGTCAGGATCGTACGTACGATCGTCGATTCCTCCGATCTGCGACTTCTCGTCGAGATCGACGGCGGGATCAACGCCGACACCATCGAACAGGCCGCCGAGTCCGGTGTCGACTGCTTTGTCGCCGGCTCGGCGGTCTACGGTGCCGACGACCCGGGCAAGGCGGTCGCAGCGCTCCGTGAGCAGGCTGCGACGGCCCGGGCTCGTGGTCACTGACTCCGAGGTACTCGACGCCGCCATGCGGCTCGCCGTCGAGGAATCGGCGAGCGCGCTCGGTGTCAGTTCGCCCAATCCACCGGTCGGTGCGGTCATCGTGTCGCGCGACGGCGACGTCGCCGCCGCCGGCCACACACAACCACCTGGTGGGCCACATGCCGAGGTCGTCGCATTGCGCGCGGCAGGACCTGCGGCGCGCGGCGCGACGGCGGTCGTCACACTCGAACCGTGCAACCACACTGGGCGGACCGGTCCCTGCTCCGAAGCACTGATCGACGCGGGAATCGCACGCGTCGTGTTCGCCGTCACCGATCCGAACGCTGTTGCCAGCGGCGGAGCGCAACGTCTCCGCGACGCGGGCGTCGACGTCGAGGCAGGACGGATGGCCACCGAGGTCGCCAACGGACCGCTGCGCCAGTGGCTGTTCCGGCAGCGGCACGGCAGACCGTTCGTGACCGCGAAGATCGCGTCGACCGTCGACGGTCGCATCGCCGCGCCCGACGGCACCAGTCGATGGATCACCGGGACGGCGTCGCGTGAACGTGCACACCGCCAGCGAGCGCAGGTCGACGGGATTGTTGTGGGTACGGGGACGGTGATCGCCGATGACCCGTCATTGACGGCGCGGTTGCCCGACGGAACCCTCGCGTCACATCAGCCGGTCCGGATCGCGATGGGACTGCGTGAGATCTCGGAGTCGGCACGCATCCGCGACGACGCCGCGCCGTTCCTCGCCGTCCCGAGTCACGATCCCGCAGATGTGCTCGCAGCAGTTCCCGACGCCACGTGGGTGGTTGTCGAGGGTGGTCCGGCCGTCATCGGCGCGTTCACGGACGCGGACCTCATCGATGAGGTGGAGGTGTATATCGCGCCGATGGTGCTGGGAGCGGGGGCATCGTCGGTCGATCGTCCGATGGTCACCACGCTCGCCGATGCGCGCCGATTCGCCACCGCCTCCGTCGAGAAACTCGGGGACGACGTCCTCATCCGCATGGCGCGTGCGTGAGCGCTACTTCCGCTTCAGCCGGTTTCTGCCGATGAACCAGCCGGCGACGACACCGGCAACCGCAACAATGGTGAGGATCAGCCACAGCGACGCACCGACGTGGAATGCGAGGAAGTTGATTCGCACATGTTGGGTGTTCTGGGCGATGAAGATGATCCCGACGACGATCAACACGATCGGCACCCAGTTGCGGGCAGCAAGTGCGAGCGCCTTCTGTCCGGTCGACGGTGTCGAGTTGCCGGTGGTACTGCTGGTGCCTGCGGACATGATGCTGCCTTTCCTGGAACCCGAGACGGGTGCTGCACGGGTGAAACGCCCGCTGATCGGAATTATCGCCCGGTAAGGGCTCGTTGGTGTGTGAACCGCGAGTGGTGAGTGTCGCGTCGTGTGACCAGCGTGCTAGCGTCGAAAGCACACGTTCTCGGGGCGGGGTGCGAGTCCCCACCGGCGGTGAGTGGTCGCGATCAGGTCGCGTCGACAAGCCCGCGAGCGCCCGACCGTCCGGTCGGGGACAGCAGATCCGGTGTGATTCCGGAGCCGACGGTCATAGTCCGGATGCGAGAGAACACGACGACACGGGTGTGTCGTCCTGTCCGCCCCAGAGGGTCGCCCACCAGGGTCACCCACGGCGGGTACCCGGCACCGGGTGAGGACAGGAGCACACATTGTTCACCGGCATCGTCGAAGAGCTCGGCACGGTCGTCGCGCGCGACGACCTCTCGGACTCGGCGCGATTCACCATTTCCGGCCCCCTGGTCACCTCTGATGCCTCGCACGGCGATTCGATCGCCGTCAACGGTGTCTGCCTGACCGTCGTCGAATTGTCCGCTGACGGCGAGTTCACCGTCGACGTCATGGCCGAGTCCCTCAACCGCAGTTCGCTCGACGTCCTCGCCGCGGGCAGCCGGGTCAACCTCGAACGGGCCATGGCTGCGGACGGACGGTTCGGCGGCCACATCGTGCAGGGCCACGTCGACGGCACCGGGACCGTGGTCTCGGTGAGTCCCTCGGAACACTGGACCGTGGTTCGCATCGCGATCGGTGACAAACTCTCCCGCTATCTCGTGGAGAAGGGGTCGATCACGGTCGACGGTGCGTCGCTCACGGTCTCGGCGATCGGCACCGACGACACCGGCGGGGCATGGTTCGAAATTTCGCTGATCCCCACCACGTTGAACGAAACGAATCTGGGTGCGGCGCAGTCGGGCGCCGTGGTCAACCTCGAAGTCGACGTCATCGCCAAGTACGTCGAGCGTCTCTTGTCGACGGGCACCTCGGGTGCTGCCGCCGACACGGCGGACGCGAAGGCAGCAGGAGTGAAGTGAGTCAGATGAGCGACAAGAACAACATCGAGGCGTCGTCGATCCCGACGACCATCGGGTCGAACGGCACGGCTGTCACGAACACGATCGCCGCAGCAGAATCGGATGCAGCGGAGTCGCGCACCCCGGTCGACTTCGACACCGTCGAGCGTGCCATCGCCGACATCGCGGCGGGCAAGGCGGTGGTCGTCGTCGACGACGAGGACCGCGAGAACGAGGGCGACCTCATCTTCGCCGCGGAGAAGGCGACCCCCGAATTGGTGGCGTTCATGGTGCGCTACACCTCGGGATACCTCTGCGTCCCGCTCGACGGCGACACCTGCGACCGCCTGGGACTGCCCCCGATGTACTCGGTGAACCAGGACAAGCACGGCACCGCCTACACGGTCACCGTCGATGCCCGCGAGGGCATCGGCACCGGCATCAGCGCATCCGACCGCGCCACCACGATGCGAAAGCTCTCCGATCCGGCGAGCACGGCGAACGACTTCACCCGCCCGGGCCACGTCGTGCCGCTGCGCGCCAAGGACGGGGGAGTGCTGCGTCGCCCCGGACATACCGAGGCCGCCGTCGACCTCGCGCGACTGGCAGGTTTCACCCCCGCGGGAGTGATCTGCGAAATCGTGTCGCAGAAGGACGAGGGCTCCATGGCGCAGACGCCGGAGCTGCGGGTCTTCGCCGACGAACACGACCTCGCACTGATCTCCATCGCCGACCTCATCGCATGGCGCCGCCGTCATGAGAAGCACGTCGTGCGTGTCGCGGACGCCCGTATCCCGACCCGCCACGGCGAATTCCGCGCGGTCGGCTACACCAGCATCCACGACGACGTCGAGCACGTCGCTCTGGTGATGGGCGACATCGCCGGTGCCGATGGCACCGGCAGCGACGTGTTGGTGCGCGTGCACTCCGAGTGTCTGACCGGCGACGTGTTCGGCTCGCTTCGCTGCGATTGCGGCCCGCAGCTCGACGCCGCGATGGAGATGGTCGCGGCCGAGGGACGCGGGGTGGTGCTCTACATGCGCGGCCACGAGGGCCGCGGCATCGGCCTGATGCACAAGCTGCAGGCGTACCAGTTGCAGGACGCAGGCTCCGACACCGTCGACGCCAACCTGCAACTCGGGCTCCCGGCCGACTCCCGCGACTACGGACTCGGCGCGCAGATCCTCGCCGACCTCGGCGTCACCTCGATGCGGCTGCTCACCAACAACCCCGCGAAGCGCGTGGGACTCGACGGCTACGGCCTGCAGATCGTCGAGCGCGTGCCGATGCCGGTACGCGCGAACAAGGAGAATCTGCGGTACCTGCGGACCAAGCGTGATCGTATGGGCCACGACATCATCGGCCTCGACGAGCCGCTGGCCGACGGAACCATGCTCACCAACGGCAGCATGCTCTCCGACGACGCCGCGCTGTCCGAGGACGCCGCGCTGGGCGAGGGCGCCGTGGTGCGCGAGGGAGGCCAGGCATGAGCGGCGCCGGCGAACCCGTACTCGAACTCGACGATGCGGGCGCGATCAGCCTCGCGATCGTCAGCT
>NZ_BAFB01000047.1 GCF_000248075.1 Gordonia otitidis NBRC 100426
GCCTGGACCGACTGGTGTCCACAAGACCTGTCCGGCGGCGTCGCCCCGTGGACGTACCTTTACCGAACGCTGCGGGTTACACCGAGCCGCAGATCACGTTGAGCACCGCCCCGGGTTCGGAGTAGTTGGCCGTGGGCTCGATCATGTTTCTATGACGAAGGCACCCTCCACCTGCCTTGTGGAGGGTGCCTTCACCCGAATGGAGGGAGATCGCCGCTACGCCGCCTCGGCCAAACCATCCAGCGACGTCAACGTGACGCTGGTTGTGGCGGCTGTGATCGCGTCGGTGGTGAATCGGAACCGCCGGATGATCTGGTCGGTGGTGACGTCGGTGATCACCGGCTCGGGGTCCACGCGATACACAGCGAGATCAAGAGGGTTCACGACCAACTCGCCATGTCCGTCGCCGCCCCGGCGGTGGTAGTCCGTTCGCGTCCTCACCGCGTCCTCCAACACGGCCTTGGCGTGGTCGTCCAACGAGGAATCATTGATCGCTGCCGTCGCCGCCGCCCCGGTCACCCACCCGTCCTCCATCCCGTCACGTCGCCGCACCGGGTCCAGATAGCTAATACGGAGAATGCTCTCGGTCCGGTGGAAGGCGATCAGGTCGTTGCTGACGAAGCCAATGTTGCCCACGTCGTCGAAGTGTCCGACGTGCCCGGTCGAGCGGGCCGGGCAAATGTACTCCGATCGCGTGGTCAGGTCCGCCCTCGCAAGGTCGGACGCCGGGATCAGCGCGGAGAAGCCCAAGGCCGTCAGCGCGGGCGCGGTGTCGGCGGCCCAGGCGTACTCCACAGAGTTCGAGCGCTGTATGACGGCATCGGGTGGAGTCGCCGTTCCGCGCTCGACGTGAGAGACGAGGGTGGGCGCCGACATTCCCATTGCCGAGGCCAGCACGCTTCCTGGAATTACAGTCAACATGAATCATGCTCCTTCTGGTTCATTTGATTAATGATTCAGTAGGTAACTGTATCCCTATTCGCCGGAATGTCAAATGCCCCTAGCTGCGTACGGATATGTCCCAACCCTCAAACGTGTGTTCGATCGGTTGGGGTACACCCCGGTGGACAGCCGGGAACTGGCCCGAACCGCGTCACATAGAGGTCGTCTTTCGCCCGCTTGGACACTTTCGCGCCAACCCTCAGACCCCAGCGTGACGTTCATAAAACGGTCATTGGTCGAACACCGCGAACACCGCTGCCGCCGGAGTCGCACACCCAGGCCGAAATGTTCAACAACCCGTTCAGTAACTGGTAGTCTGGAGACAGGATTACGAACACGTTTGCTGAACGGAGGTGGCCGCCGTGTCGCTGGTGGGACTGGTGCGGGTGAGCACCGACAAACAGGAGACCCGTCGCCAGCACGACGCGCTCGATCCCATCTGCGTCAAGGTGTTCAACGAGAAGGTCTCGGGCAAGCTCGGCGTCGACGACCGGCCAGGCCTCAAAGCCGCGCTGGACTACCTGCGCCCCGACGACCTGCTCACCGTGCAGGAGGTCGACCGCCTCGGCCGCAATTTGCTCGAAGGGCTCGTCGTGCTCACCGACCTGTTCGAGCGCGGGATCGGCGTCAAGGTTCTCGAGGGCGTCGCCGCCGGCGAGCACACCGAGCGCAGCCTGGTGCTCGACCTGGCCCTCGCTCTGGCCGAGGACCGTCGTCGCGACATCAGCCGCAAGACCCGCAACGGCCTGGAGGCCGCACGCCAGCGCGGCAAGGTCGGCGGACGGCCCAGCGTCGTCGACGACGACAAGCGCGCGGCAATCCTCTCCCGCCGCGAACGCGACGAGTCGATCCGTGCGATCGCCGCCGGCGTCGGGGTCTCGGTAGGCACGGTTCACCGGGTCGTCGCGGAGAGCGCGGCCACCGAACGGGCTGGAGCAGCCTCGTGACCGAGCACGACGAGGATGATCCAAAGAACAACGAGCGCCAACGCGACCGCGATGACGGTTCCCAGAACTCGATCGACGACGTGACCACTGCAGCCTTCGGCCATGTTGACACCAACTGGATCGTCGACATGGCGAAGGGCGTTCAGCAGCGCCTCTTCGACATCACGCGACCCATGCGCACGATCGACACGGGTTGGCAGCACCGCGGGCTCAATGACATCTTCAGATCGTTCACGCCGACACAGCTACGCGTAGCCGACGTCTTCACGGACCTCGCGAAGAAGGTCACCGTCGGACCGAGCCAGGCTGGACTCACGAGTTCGATGCTCGCCTCGGACCCGAAGTGGTTCCAGCAGTATGTCAACACTGGCCTCGACAGCGACATATTTAAGAGCTATGCGTTGGCCCAGCCGAATCTGACGGCCATCACCTCGCAATTGTTCGAGGCCGCAGACTTCGGGCAGGGCATCTCATCCAAGGTGCTCGACGCCTACACCAAGCAACACCTGACATGGCTGCGAGACGTCGCCGACGACATGGCGCGAATCCGGCGGGGGTTCTATCCGTCGAATCTCCACGGCATCGGCGGCCTGACGTTCGAGCTGGTAGAGGAGGTCGTCATGGTCGACGGGATCGCCCTGTACGGCGTCCCACGCACGTCGGTTGCCGAGGCGTTGCTCCATACGGATGGTGCAGCGAAGCGACGCGACATCCTCGGTCGCCGGTGGAAGCAGATTTCAGCCGACTGCCGCGATTTCGCGGAGAGCATTGCAGAGGGCGACCTGCGCAACTTCGGCCTATCCGTGATCGCGTCCCTCGACGCCCTTGACGTCGGCAACAACGCCGCGGCGCAGGCGCTCGCCGCGACTGTCGTGGACTCCATTCTTCGGAGGCACGTCGACAAGCGTCACAGCTTCATGCCCGACCGGAAGGGCACGCGAACCACTGCGGCGTACGACGAGCTCAATTTCCGCATGTTTATAGCGTTCGCACCGATATGGCAGGCGTATCAACAGTTCAATACCGACAAAGACGACCCGATCCCGACCGTGTTCAGTCGGCACGCCAGCGCACACACTGTCTCGCGGAAGCAGTTCAACCGGCGCAATGCGGTGCAGGGGATACTGCTCGCCTGTGGCCTGCTGTGCTGGTTGGACGAGCAAGCCGTGGCACAGGCGGCATGAGGCGGCCTCTCCGCCTCCCCAAGCAGCACCCTCACTATCGACGCGCAACACCTACATCACCATTCCCGTCGAATGCCGCCGACCCCTGCTGCATTCCGTCGACGGCCATGTGCCACTTCGCCACGGCCTCCGCATGCGACTCCGCGGTCAACCCCGAGAAGTCGACGTGGAGCGCGGTGACCGCGTGATCGATGGACCGCACGGCATCGAGAACCTGCGTGTCGAAGTTTCAGATGTGATCGACGAGCTCCAGAAGGTCGTTGAGCGAGACATCGAAGTCCGCCGCCCCCGTGTCACTCGGCTTCATAGGCGGATCGTCCCCTCGGGCGGAAAGCCGTGCGCGTTCTCGGCATCGATCGTGCGTGCACATCGAGTCCTACGCTCGTACGCCCTGTAAACACCGGGGCCTCCCACAAATGTCGGATAGGCCGGGCAGGCACCTCCTGCTCGGTAACCCACGAGTCTTTGTGCGTGAGGCCCCGGCCCGCAACCCCCAACACAACGACGGGCGTCTCCCATACCGGCTAGCCGCGCGCTGAACCCCGATTCCGCCGCCACCATATGGGGTTCAGCCGCCGCCGCGACAGGTGCGCGGTGCTCACCATCGTGATGATGCGGGCGAGGGTAAGAGCGATGGCCCGCTCATATGCGCGAGTCGAACCGACCCACATCGTGTGGAGGGTGCGGATGGCGTTGTCAATCTCGCGGTCCTCACCGAAGTACGGTTCGAGTGCACTACGCGTTCCGCAGTAGAAGCAGGGTTCGGTGAAGTCGTCGTCATCGTACGGGTGCGTGTAGTGGGTCATCGGCGGTGACCACCTTCCGGCGTGATGCAGCGGTGGGGGGTGTGGGCGAGTGCCGCACGGGCCTGATCGACGCCCGCCTGTGCCTGGTTTGCCACAGTCTGCGCCTGAGTGACGACTGCCCGTACCGGTTCGGGTGCAGCGGCCGTGACCTGCGGAATCGACGCCACCGCAGGCGTGGGAGCCGGTGCCGGAGGTGTATACGTCTGCGGCAGCGGGGCCTGATCGCCGCCGTCCTGCTCCTTCGGCTGCTGGCGTGCGCCACGTTCCTGTGCTTGCTGCTGCTCGTTGAGACGGTCGATG
>NZ_BAFB01000046.1 GCF_000248075.1 Gordonia otitidis NBRC 100426
AGTCCGAGTACGCGGTGCACCGCTTGAGGTTGAGTCCCTCGCGAATCGCCAACGCGCGCACGGCGTGTGCCTTGCCGGGGCCGTGCAGGATGTCGCCGACGAGTCGGCCGGTGAACTTGCCGTCGACGCTCTCGGCGACCGTGCCGAGTGCCCCGGTGAGGCCGAGATGGTCGGCGATGGTCTGTGCCAACTCGACCGGCGTTGCGGTGACGAGCCACACCTGCTGGCCGGCGTCGAGGTGACGTTGCGCCAAAGCCCTTGTGCCGGGCCAGATCTTGTCGGCGATGTAGTCGTCGTAGATCTGTTCGCCGAGCGCTGCGAGCTCAGCGGTCTCGCGCCCGGCGATGAACGACAGCGCCTTCTCGCGACCCTCCGCGACGTCCTGGGCGTTCTCCTTGCCGGTGATGCGGAATTTGGCCTGGGTCCATGCGAAGTCGAGCACGTCGGAGTAGGAGAAGTACTTGTGCGCCGCGAGTCCCCGTGCGAAGTGCACGATCGACGCGCCCTGCACCAGAGTGTTGTCGACGTCGAAGAATGCCGCGGCGGTGAGGTCGACAGCGACGTCGGATTCGATGTCGGCGGGTGGCCGCGCGCGAAGAGAGTCGACGGCTGCCTGCGCCGATGCCTCGCCCGCGAGTGCCTGACGCAATTCCTGGGCGGTCTGTCGGAAGCGTCCCGTTGCGGCAGTGGCCCGTTCGGAGATCCATGTCGTGACCCGACCGGACTCCTCGTCGTCGGAGTCCTCGTCGTCGGCGACGTCCAGGTCGTCATCGTCGCCGCCGGAGCCGTCCACCTCGTCGGCGTGGAACTCCCAGTCCTCGCCGGAGGGCTCCCGCGCCGCTGCGGGCTCCTCGGCCGTCGGCGTCGACTGCCCGTGGGACGGCGCTGCGGGCTCCTCGACGGGAGCCCCGGCCCGTGTCTCGGGGGCGTTCGCCTCGCCGGGTTGCGTGTCGTCCGAACCGGACCCGGTGGAATCGGAACCCCTGCGGTCCGGCTCCTCGTTCTCAGAGGTCACGCCCACACTCCACCTCTCACGAATGCCAACCCTGCGGCCTGCTCACCCCACAGACTAGTCATGGTGTCAGACTGTGCTGGCACCAACGTCGGCTGACACCAACGTCGAAGGAGTCCGTTCGATGTCGATCACTCTGCTCACCCGCGACGGCTGCTCGGCCTGTGAGGCCGCTCGGGCCGACCTCTCCCGCATCTGCGGCGATCTGTCCGTCGAGTTCGACGTCGTCGACGTCGATGTCGCCGCGAACTCCGGTGAGACGGAACTGCGCGCCGAGTACGGCGACCGGCTGCCAGTCGTACTGCTCGACGACGAGGAGCACAGCTACTGGGAGGTCGACGAGCCGCGCCTGCGTGCCGATCTGGCGGCCCGGAACAGCTGAGTGCGCCTGCGGGTCGCGTGCTGCGCCTGATATGCGGCGTATTACGCTGAGGAACCGTCGGGACGGGCGAAAGTGGGTGTGCGCAATGGCTGTCGGGTCGGCGTCTGATCGCATCCCCGAGCCGTCGGTGACCCGTCTGGCCACCTACCTCCACGTCCTGCGTTCGATGGGACAGCGCGGCGTCCTGGTCGCCTCCAGCGGGCAGCTCGCGACCGCAGCAGGGGTCAATCCCGCCATTCTCCGCAAGGACCTCTCGCACGTCGGCGCCAACGGTGTCCGCGGTGTCGGATACGACGTCGCGCGGCTCACGGCGCGCATCGCACTCACACTGCACACCGACACCGTGCACACCGTCGCGCTCGTCGGTGCCGGGCGGCTCGGTCGACTCCTCGCCGCACACACCGCCACCGACCGCACCTTCCGCATCGTCGCGATGTTCGACGACGACCCGGCCGTCGTCGGCACGGTGGTCGACGGCATCGTCGTCTCTTCGTGCGCCTCTCTCGCGTCACTGTCGAGTGATCCGGCGATCGAGTCGGTCGACATCGGCGTGATCGCCACCGGCCCTGACAAGGCACAACGCGCGGCCGATGCGTTGATGGCCGCGGGCATCAGACAGCTGCTGAACGTGACAGCCGCAACTTTGTCGACGGACTCCGATGTCGTCGTCAGACACGTTGATCTAGCCTTGGAGCTACAGGTGCTGACGTTTCACGCGTCACGTACCGCGCTGTCCGTCGCCGAAAGCGGGCAGCAGGGCCACGTCGACCTCCCCGGGGCCGACCTCCCCGGCAACGATCTGCCCGAGATGAACGTGCCCAGATGAACGTGCGGAGTGTGGATCAAGGATGATCAATGCGAGGTCTGAGATGGAAACGGTGACGCGGTGAGTGTTCTGCTGTTCGGAATCAGCCATCGAAGCGCACCCGTCGACGTGCTCGAGCGTCTCGCCGTGTCCGATCACGATCGACCCAAGCTGGTCGACGACCTGCTGTCCTCGCGGGCGATCTCCGAGGCGATGCTGGTCTCGACCTGCAACCGCGTCGAGATCTACGCCGTCGTCGACGCATTCCATCCCGCGCTCGAAGCCGTCGGCGATGTGCTCGGCGATCATTCCGGACTCGGCATCAACGACCTGACCCGCCACGCATACGTCCGCTACTCCGAGGCCGCCGTCGAGCACCTGTTCACCGTCGCTGCCGGCCTCGACTCGATCGTCGTCGGCGAGCAGCAGATCCTCGGTCAGATCCGCAACGCCTATCTCGAGGCCGACGCGAACAAGACCGCAGGCAGGACGCTGCACGAACTCGCCCAACACGCACTGCGTGTCGGTAAACGCGTCCACAGTGAGACCGGTATCGACCGCGCGGGTGCGTCGGTCGTGTCCGTTGCGCTGCACCGTGCCCAGCATCTCCTGCGGACATCCGCACCCGAGGCCGATCCCGAACAGCAGCTGCGCAAGGCCGTCGTGATCGGCGCGGGTGCCATGGGTGGCCTTGCGACCGCCCAGTTGGCGCGAGAAGGCGTTCGAGAGCTCGTCGTGGTCAACCGCACCGTGGCCAATGCGGAGCACCTCGCAGGCAACATCGCAGCCAATCATCCGGGCGTCGCCGTGCGCGGCGTCGGATTCGCCGACCTCCCGGCAGTGATGGCGTCGGCCGACGTCGTCGTCGCGTGCACGGGATCGATCGGGACCGTGGTCGGCGTCGGCGACGTCCACTCGGCACTCGCGGCGCGCGTGTCACCGACACCGCTGACCATCTGCGACCTCGGGCTACCCCGCAACGTCGACCCGGCCGCGGCACGCCTTCCCGGCGTGCACGTCGTCGACATCGAGGGTCTACGCGGCGATTCGGAGGCCCAGGCCGCGCACGACGACACGATCGCCGCGCGCTCGATCGTCGGTGGCGAGCTGGCCGACTACCTCACCCTGCAGCGTCAGGCGGAGGTCACCCCAACCGTGGCAGCGCTGCGGCAGCGTGCCGCCGATGTCGTCGAGGCCGAGATCCTGCGGCTCGAAACCCGGCTGCCCGGCCTCGAGGGTGCCCAGCGTGACGAGGTCGCCAAGACGGTTCGACGCGTCGTCGACAAGCTCCTGCACGCCCCGACGGTGCGCGTGAAACAGCTCGCATCGACGCCCAACGGTGATCATTACGCCGAGGCACTTCGTGAGTTGTTCGAGCTCAAGCCGGGAGCGGCCGAGGCGGTATCGGCGCCGGAGAGCGGCCTCGGTGGTAAGCCCGGCGTAGGTGAGAACCCAGCCGACCAGGGAGAGCGTTGAGCCCCATCCGCATCGGTACGCGGGGATCGTTGCTCGCGCGTACCCAATCGCAGACCATCGCCGACGCATTGACCGCCAACGGGCATCCGGCGGAGCTGGTCGTCATCCGAACCGCAGGCGACGCCTCGGCCGCTCCGGTCGCCGAGATCGGTGTCGGGGTGTTCACCACGGCAATCCGCAACGCGCTGCACGCGGGCGAGATCGACGTCGCGGTCCACTCGTACAAGGACCTGCCGACCGCACCCGATCCCGGACTGCGGATCGCGGCGGTCCCGCCCCGGGAAGATCCACGAGATGCCCTGGTCAGCAGGGGTAACCTGGTGTTGGGCGCGCTCCCGCCGGGCGCGACGATCGGCACGTCCTCCCCGCGGAGGGCCGCGCAGCTTAGAGCATTGGGTCTCGGTTTGGAAATCCGCCCCCTACGAGGCAACCTAGATTCTCGGTTGGGCAAAGTCGCCGGCGGCGAACTCGACGCAGTCGTGGTCGCCCGTGCCGGACTCGTCCGCATCGGCAGGGCCGAAGAGGTCACCGAAGCGTTCGATCCCGTGGTGCTGCTACCGGCACCGGCGCAGGGTGCACTGGCAGTGGAGTGCCGCTCCGACGATGCCGAACTGGTGAGAATACTCGCCGAGTTGGACGACGAGGCCACCCGTGTGGCGGTCGACGCCGAGCGCGCGGTACTGGCAACACTCGAAGCCGGATGTACCGCACCGGTCGGGGCGATAGCCGAAGTGGTCGAGTCGATCGACGAGGACGGGCGCATCTTCGCCGAACTGTCGCTTCGCGCGGCGGTGGCGGCCGAGGACGGATCCGATGTGATCCGCGCTTCGGTGGTGGGTCCCGTCGAGAACGCCGGCCAACTCGGTGCGACTCTCGCCGCCGAACTGCTGGATCTGGGAGCTGGCGAACTCGTCAACTCCTGAGCAGCAGAGAAGAACTGCAGCCCTCCGGAGCGAGGGCAGGAGAGTGCGAACGCATGAGCCGTACCAAGAAGGCCAATCCGGGTCGAGCGGGCCGGATCCTGTTCGTGGGATCGGGACCGGGCGATCCAGACCTGCTGACCGTGCGCGCGCGAACCGTCATCGCGAGCGCAACCACCGCATTCATCGATCCCGACGTGCCGGCAGCCGTCGTGGCGATGATCGGGTCCGCGCACCGTGACGAACCGACGGAATCCGCGCGCAAGAACACCAAGAACGACGCGAAGAAGGCCGACAAGGCCACTGACGACGCCGCGTCGTCCGATGCGCAGGACGCCGACGTCGAGAACGCCGAGGGCGACGAGGAGCACGACCAGGTCGTACACCCCGCGCTCGGCGATCCGGCAGAGGTCGCGCGCACGCTGGTCGCCGCCGCCAAGGAGGGCGACGACGTGGTGCGCGTCGTCTCCGGCGACCCGCTGACAACCGATTCGGTGCTGTCCGAGGTCAACGCCGTCTCACGCACCGCGATCGCTTTCGAGGTTCTTCCCGGCCTCCCGGCAGCATCGGTGGTCCCGAGCTACGCGGGCATGCCGCTCGGCTCGAGCCACACCGAGGCCGACGTCCGCTCGGAGGGCGTCGACTGGGCAGCGCTCGCCGCAGCACCCGGACCGCTCGTGTTGCACGCGACCTCGGGTCACCTCGCCGAGACCGCGAGCGCGCTGACCGAGCACGGTCTCGCGCCGCAGACCCCGGTCGCCATCACCATCAACGGCACCACGTGCGCCCAGCGCACCATCGAGGCCACGCTGGCAACGCTCAACGAGCAGGGCAACGCGCTCACCGGACCGCTGATCCTGACCATCGGCAAGGTCGTCAGCCAGCGCGGGAAGCTCTCCTGGTGGGAATCGCGCGCACTGTACGGCTGGACCGTTCTGGTGCCGCGGACCAAGGACCAGGCCGGCGACATGAGCGAGCGCCTCGTCAGCCACGGCGCGATGCCCAAGGAGGTCCCGACCATCGCGGTCGAGCCGCCGCGCAGCCCCGCCCAGATGGAACGCGCCGTCAAGGGACTCGTCGACGGCCGCTACCAGTGGGTCGTGTTCACCTCGACCAACGCCGTGCGCGCCGTGTGGGAGAAGTTCGCCGAGTTCGGACTCGACGCCCGTGCATTCTCGGGCGTGAAGATCGCGTGCGTCGGCGAGGCGACGGCCGAGAAGGTGCGCACCTTCGGTATCAACCCCGAGTTGGTCCCCTCCGGTGAGCAGTCGAGCCTCGGACTTCTCGACGACTTCCCGCCGTACGACGACGTCTTCGACCCTGTGGACCGAATCCTGTTGCCGCGCGCCGACATCGCGACCGAGACGCTCTCGGAGGGTCTGCGCGACCGGGGCTGGGAGATCGACGACGTCACCGCCTACCGCACCGTGCGAGCGGCACCGCCGCCCGCCGAGACGCGCGAGATGATCAAGACCGGCGGATTCGACGCTGTCTGCTTCACCTCGAGTTCGACGGTCCGCAACCTCGTCGGTATCGCCGGAAAGCCGCACGCACGCACCATCGTTGCCTGTATCGGCCCCAAGACTGCCGAGACCGCAACCGAATTCGGTCTGCGCGTCGACGTGCAGCCGGAGTCGGCATCGGTGACCGAACTGGTCGACGCCCTCGCCGAGCACGCCGCTCGGTTGCGGGCAGAGGGGGCACTGCCGCCGCCGCGTAAGAAGTCGCGCCGCTCGCGGTCGTAGGCTGGTCCTATGGCACCTGTGATCCGTCCCCGTAGGTTGCGCACCACGCCGGCAATGCGTCGGCTCGTCGCGCAGAACGCACTCCGGCCGGCCGATCTCGTCTTGCCGATGTTCGTCGCCGACGGCATCGACGATCCGCGACCGATCGAGTCCATGCCCGGTGTCGTGCAGCACACCCTCGACTCGCTGCGTAAGGCGGCCGACGAGGCAGTGCGCGCAGGCGTCGGCGGACTCATGCTGTTCGGCGTGCCCACGGCAGACGACAAGGATGCCGTCGGCTCGGGCGCCGACGACCCCGACGGCATCCTCAACCGCGGATTACGCGTCCTAGCAGACGATCTCGGTGATTCGACGGTGCTGATGGCCGACACCTGCCTCGACGAGTTCACCGACCACGGGCACTGCGGCGTGCTCGCCGCCGACGGTCGCGTCGACAACGACGCCACCCTCGACCGCTACGTCTCGATGTCCCTCGCGCAAGCGCGCGCCGGGGCGCACCTACTCGGCCCGTCGGGCATGATGGACGGCCAGGTCGCGGCCATCCGCGCAGCGCTGGATGCCGAAGGACTCACCGACACAGGGATTCTCGCGTACTCCGCGAAGTACGCATCCGCGTTCTACGGACCGTTCCGCGAGGCGGTCGGATCGTCGCTCGAGGGCGACCGCCGCACCTATCAGCAGGACGGGTCGAACCGCACCGAAGCGCTCCGTGAGGTGCGTCTGGACCTCGATGAGGGCGCCGACATCGTGATGGTCAAACCCGCGATGAGTTATCTCGACATCGTCCGCGACGTCGCGGAGATCTCGGACGTACCCGTCGCCGCGTATCAGATCTCGGGCGAATACTCGATGATCACCGCCGCCGCCGAGCGCGGCTGGATCGATCGTGACGCAGCGATCCTCGAGTCACTGACCTCCATCAAGCGCGCCGGTGCCTCGATCATCCTCACGTATTGGGCAGCTGAGGTCGCTGCCGCGTTGGCATAGGCCTCTTGCGGTAGTTGATGGGCCGTCCACTGCCGCTCGCCGTACACAATCGCGCCCCCAGCGCGTCGTCATCGAGATTATTGTCGTGGCCTCGCGCTGACGCTCGAGTTGTGTACGCAGGTCCGCTTCGCGGGCGCTCATCGTTCACCAAACTGCGTTCATTACGCTGGAGATATGTCGCAATTCCTCGATCCGCGTCGTGACCAGGGACCCTCGCGGCCCGACGTGACCCGTGAACGCCCGAAGCTGCCCGACTCGGTCGCTATCGCGTGTGAGCTGTGGATCGTCGTCGTCATCGCCAGGACGATCACCGCCATCCTGCAGTATCCGGCGCTCCGCAAGGTCATGGAGGAGAACGTCGCCAACCTCCCGGCCGACACCCCGCGCTCGGAGACCGACATGTTCACGTCGACGGGTTTCATCGTCACGGTAATCGTCATCACAGCCGTGGTGATGTCGGCGATCTCGTTGACGTTCGTCTGGTTCGCCCGCAAGGGCTACAACTGGGCCAGGGTTCTGCTCGGCGCGATGGGCGCCTTCGTCCTCATCGACATGGTCTCGTCTCTGATCGCCGGGGTCGAGCCCTGGTGGGTGGGAATCCCCCTGATCATCTCCGGTATCGCCGCGCTGGGCGCGACCGTCTTGCTGTTGCGGCGCGAGTCCGATGCCTACTGTCGGGCGATGGCCGAGTATCGCCGTCAGCCCCGGTTCCAGCCCCAGCCGATGTACCCGGTGCAGTCGTACCCGCCCCCGTACGGTCAAGGTCAACCGCCCGCAGGTCAGGGGCCGTATGGGCAGTCCTCGTACGGTCAACAGCCCACGTCGCAGCAGTATCCGCAGCCGCCGGTGTATCCCCAGTACCCGTCGTCACCGACCTCCTGGGAGGAGGAAGCGCGCCGCCGGGGTTGGCAACCTCCGACGACAGGTCCGTCGACATCTCCCCAGGTCGACCCGAATCCCACCGGCATGCCGTCGGGATCACGCGATGGCGACTACTCTTCCCGGGTAGAGGGCGACTCCGACGGGCCACCCCTCGACACCCCCACGAACGAGTCGACGCCGCACACACAGCCGCCGACGGAGAGAAAGCAAAGCAGTGACCCTTCCTGATGCAAGTAAACGCCCGAAAATGGTGACCTGGGCGTATCGATGCTGGATCGCGTCGGGTGTCCTGTTGGGGTTGCTGGGCGTCGGCTACATCGTGGCCGGCATCTTCGCGGCCGGCCCGACGCTGCTGCCCATCGGTATCGGCATCATCGTGATCGCCGTCGGTGTGGCGTACGTGCTGCTCGGGAGCAAGGCGTATGTCGGTGACGCGCGATGGCGTTCCTCGCTGGCGGCCCTCACGCTCGTCGTGGTGATCATGCTCGTCTTGTTGAGTTTCGGCGATCCCGCCCTCGCGTTCACGCTGCTCGCCGCAGTCATCGGACTGTTCGGCTCGCTGCTGGCATACCGCCCCGAAGCAGACGCCTGGTTCAACGCGGGCAGTCCGCCGGAGTGCCCGGAGAAGTCGGCATCCGCGGGCAAGGGAAAAGCAGGCGCCAAGGGCCGCTCGTCGGCCGGCAAGAACAGGCCGGGCGGCAACACCAGACCTGCTGAGAAGAGGTCGGGCGACAAGAGCGCCGCCACCGCTCGTAGCAAGCAGGACCGGAAACGGGACATTGCGTGACACCTGCCGCTGACGACCCCGCCGACGGCATCGAAGAAACCGCCGACGGCACCGCGGATCCCGCCGACGGCACCGCGGATCCCGCCGACGGCACCGAAGAAACCGCCGACGGCACCGAAGAAACCGCCGACGGCATCGAAGATCCCGCCGAGGGCACCGACGATTCCGCCGAGGGCACCGACGATTCCGCCGAGGGCACCGACGATTCCGCCGAGGGCACCGACGATTCCGTCGACGGCACCGCGGACCCCGCCGATCGTGTCCCGGCGCCCGAGGATCGCGGTGAGACGCTGTTCGTCGAGCAGGGCGGTAGCTGGTGGGTCGTGGCTATCGGCCCGGTGCTCGCGGGCGCGGTGCTCGTGATGGACATCGTCGGACCCGGTCGGGTGCACTGGTTGTGGATCTCGATCCTCGGGGCGATCATCACCCTGTTCTCGATCGTGCAGGTGTATGCGGCC
Source organism: Gordonia otitidis NBRC 100426 (assembly GCF_000248075.1). Taxonomy (GTDB): domain Bacteria; phylum Actinomycetota; class Actinomycetes; order Mycobacteriales; family Mycobacteriaceae; genus Gordonia; species Gordonia otitidis. The sequence continues at coordinate 9,455 of NZ_BAFB01000046.1, forward strand.
CGGCGGCACGTCGGCGTCGAACTCACCGAGGCCACCCTGCAGCAGGGAACCCTGCTCATGCCGCTCGCCGACATCGACACGGTGTACCCCGCCAACAACGGCAGCGAACACGAGAAGTGGGAGAGCGCGCCCGCTCTCGGCGAGTTGGCGGGAGTTCCGCGTCGCCGAAAGGGTGTGGGTGTGAAACTCGTCGACGGCAAGCTCGCTCAGGCGTGGGCACGCGACGTCGAACGCTTCCGACAGGAACTCACCGAGGCGCATCTCGCGGTGAAACTCGGTGTCGGGCCCGGTGGGTCCGAGCAGTAGTCGGACTTCGACCCGCGCCGAGCGGAGACACCCCGGGCGATTGCCCGAGCTGAATCCGCTCGACGACGTGGGTCAGTGATTCTCGATCATCGGCGCGCCCATGAGCTCCTCGGGGATACCGAATGCATCGACGAGCGTCGCCGCGTAGGGGCGCAGGTCGCGGCAAAGTTCGTTCACGCCGCGTCGAATCGCCTTGGCGCGTTCCACGGAGATGTGGCGGTGCATCATGAACCAGCCGAGGTCGGCTTCGAGGGCCGAGTAGACGAACAGGTCGCACACCTTGCCGAGCAACTCGGCCGCAGCACGCGAATCGCAGTCGTTGATGGCCTGGACGAAGGCCTCCAGCACGACGCGTTCGGTGCGTGCCTGCCCGACCTTGAGCAGATGATCCTGCGCGTTGTTGAACACCTCGAATGCGTCGTTGTCGTCGTCGGTGGCCCGACGGAGACGCTGCGCACACGTGCGTACGAGGTGGTCCTCGCGATTTCGGAACAGCCGGATCTGCGTTCCGCGGTTGGTCAGTGCCGACTTCTCGGTGTCTTCGTCCGAGCTCTCGAGCAGCGTCTGAACCACTTGTCGCACAGCAGTTTTCTCGACGACGACGTCGCGCGCCATTGATGCGATGAACCGCACCCAACCGCCTGCGGAAAGGCCCTGGACGTCGTCGGCGTATGCCGACAACACCTCCTTGGCCACTAGCTGCGTGAGCACCGTGTTGTCGCCTTCGAAGGTGGTGAAGACGTCGATGTCGCCGCGGATGATCGAGATCTGGTTCTCGTCGAGATAGCCTGCGCCGCCGCACGCTTCGCGGGCCACGTTGATGGAGTGTGAGGCGTGCCATGTCGCATAGGCCTTGAGCCCTGCGGCGCTCGCTTCGAGTTCGCGCTGCCGTCCCGCGTCCGAATCGTCGGGCGAAGCGCTCTGGACCTCGTGCAGCTCCTCGGTCAACTCGTTCTGCGCCATCGCCACCGCGTACGACTTCGCGATCAGCGGCAGCAACTTGCGCTGGTGGCCGAGATAGTCGAGCACGACGATCTCGTCTTCGTCGCCGGGAGCGTCGAACTGCCTGCGCACCAATCCGTATCGGGTTGCGATTGCGAGCGCCTTGCGCGACGCCGCCCCCGCCGTTGCCGCAACCGAGATCCGACCACGGATCAGCGTGCCGAGCATGGTGAAGAACCGGCGGTTGGGATTGTCGATGGGCGACGAGTACGTACCATCGTCTTCGACGTCGGCGTATCGGTTGAGCAGGTTCTCCCTGGGGATGCGGACGCTGTCGAAGAGAATGCGTCCGTTGTCGACGCCTGCGAGGCCGCCCTTGTAGCCGCAGTCGCTCGTGGTGACGCCCGGCAGGTCGTTGCCGTCGGCGTCGCGGATCGGTACCACGAAACAGTGCACGCCATAGCTTTCCGGCTCCTGGCCGGGCCCTGCGGTGATCAGCTGGGCGAAAACCGCTGCATAGCGGGCATGTTCGGCGGCGCCGCCGATGTAGTCCTTACGCGCCGACGGCGTCGGCGAGTGGATGACGAACTCTTTGGTAGCGGCGTCGTAGGTCGCGGTGGTCTCGAGCGCCTGCACGTTGGAGCCGTGGCCGGTTTCGGTCATCGCGAAGCAACCGAGGAGATCCAGATTGATGGTGTCGGCGACATATTTCTCGTGATGCCTTGCGGTGCCCAGGTTCTCGACCGCTCCACCCCATAGGCCCCATTGCACACCTGCCTTGACCATCAACGACAGGTCGGCGTAGCCGAGCATCTCGATCGCGGTGATCGACGCCCCGATGTCGCCGGTACCCCCATGGTCCGCGCCGAACCCGGCAGATGCGAACCCCTGCGCGGAGAGTTCACGCATCTCGTCGAGAATGCGCGTCCTGGCCTGCTCGAGGGTCCTCGACGGATCAGGCAGGAGATCGGCGCGGTTGGAGCGCGTGCGGACATCGTCACGAGTCGCGCGCCACCGCCCGTCGAGGACGTAGCGGAGGTTGTCGACCAGCAACTCACGATCGGCGCCGAACAGCTCACTTGCGTCGTCGGGGGTCGTCGAACTTTGTGAGTCGGTCTGCGGATCGTCGATGGTGCTGTCGGTGCTGGGCGGCGAGGGATGCTCGGTTGTCGACATGGTGTCCACGTTACGGATCGGAGGGCGTGTCGTGGATTACTTCTCAGGAAGCCGCCCGGTGGGCACCCCCTGATGCGCGGTGCTTGCCGACCGAGGTCACGTCGGCTACGGCGGCGTGCGCCCCGGGGGACGGCGCGGCGGTCGGAGTTCCGGTGAGTGGTGCGAGAAAATCGCGAGCCGCTTTTTCGAACTGTGCGATCTGTGATCCGACGGGGTCGGCGGCGGGTGTGGGTGCCGAAGCGGCAGACGTCGACGGCGTGACAACCGCCGGTGTGTTCGCCACGGTGCGCTCGGTCGACGACCCGGTGCTTGGCGACGCCACGTGCGACGCGGCCGCCGTGTGCGTGGGTGCAGCCGGACCGGGATTCTTGCTGGCCACGGCGGCGGGTTCTGCCGTGCGAGTGCCCCGCGGGCTGAACGAGTCGCCGATGTCGTCGAGAAGCTGCTGCCCGGACTGCAGAGTGACGCCGAACGCCTTCTGCAGTCCTTCGATGTTGACGGCGATGTTCTTGTCGAGTTCCTTGCCGATCGCGTCCATGGTGCGGAAGAACTCGTCGGTGCTGTCGCGCAGCGCCTGCGGTGTCGTCGCCGCCCTGGCGTCGGCGATCAGCTCCTGCTGGACCTTCGGGTCCCATCCGTTGCGTACCTCGACCCAGTCCTCACGCTTGGTCTCGTCGTAATCGGGACGGTTGTACACCCAGTCGTGCCGGGTGTGTGGTTGCCCGAAGTCGAAGAACGTGTAGTAGTTGCCGAACAGGTACTGCTTGGGTAATGAGTCGGGTGCTCCGACTGTCCCTCCGAGCTGGCACGGCAGGCAGTAGGTGCCCTCGACGTTGGGATTGAGCCCGATCCACATCGCATTGCCGAGGCGTTGGAAGCTCTTGGCCCACTGATCGATCGTCGGCGCTGCCCGATATCCGGTCGGTTTCTGGGTGAGTGTCTCCCAGATCGCCCGCTGCGGACCCCACGGGTCGAGCTTGTAGGTCTTGCCCGACCAGTCGGGCTGTATGTGGACGACCTTGCCTTCCGGTGTCGTGTAGGTGTCGTGGTCGGGGTCGATCGTGTTGCGGATCTCCGGGAAGGTGTAGCCGAGTACCAGCTGCCACGTCGGCACGGTGCCGTACTGGTCGAAGTAGAAGACGTCCGAACACGGTCCTGGAATGCCGGTGCAGTTGGGCGTCATCGGTGCGTTGGCGGCCAACGAGAGCCACCATTGGTCGTAGTTCGCCTGTGCCACAAGGGGTATCGGGACCATCAACAGGGTGAGGCCTTCGAGTTTTTCCTTGTCCTGCTGGTCGAATCCGACCACGTTGGTCGGGATGTAGAGCCACCAGTTCCCGGAGTTCTCGAAGGCATCGCTGGTCTTGTTGATCGCCTCGTACTCGACGGACGGGATGTTGGCGATCGTCTGCGCGATGTTCTCGGGGACGTGCGCGACCGAATTCTGCGCGGCGAGGCGTACGTCAGCCGCGACTGTCGGATTCGGGGCGCTGGTCGCCGCCGCCACCTGATCGGCCGCCGACACCTGATTCACCGGCGACATATGCGACGCGAGTGAGGAGACCATCCCGACTCCCAGGAGCGCTGCACCGATCGCGGAACCGGATCGCGAACCTCCTGTGCGGACGCTGTCACGGGCTGATTGGGCGTCGGCGTACTTCAAGTGATCCCCCCACGGGCTCGGCTTGTGGTCACGATAGTTCGTCAGTGCGGTGTGTTGCAGAACTCGCGGCGTTCGGTGACCGCGTGTCGGTCGGTTCCCTCCGACCCCACAACTCCTCCCGACCCCACAACACCCGTCGCACCACCCCTTGTGGGGGTGGCGTGCCCACGAGTGTGGTCCATATCGTAGAGGGACGTCAATTGTCGCGGGTACCACTCGCGCGCGTGTGTGCTCACTTGGGAGATCACTGTGTCGTCACTGACAACCGATCCGACTGCCGCCGCGGCAGAGCTCGACGCCGAGTTCGACCGCATCGACTGCGGCTCGGCCAACCGGTCAGAGTTGACCCCCTTGCGGTTCCTGCAACGGTCGGTCGACGTATTCGGCGAGCGCACCGCCATCCGCTACGGCGCGAGGTCGGTCAGCTACGCGGAGCTCGGCGACGAGGTACAGCGCGTGGCGCGAGTACTACGGTCGACGATCAGGCCGGGTGAGCGTATCGCCTACCTGGCGCCCAACGTGCCGGAACTACTCGTCGCACATTTCGCGGTCCCGCTGGCGGGTGGGGTGCTGGTTGCGCTCAACTCCCGCCTCGCGGGCCCGGAACTGGTCTACATCCTCAATCACGCTGGGGTCACCACCCTGTTCTTCGACGCGGAGTACCGACACACCGTCGCGGCCATCGCCGACGAGGTGCCGGAGGTGACCTCCTACATCGAGATCGCCGACCCTGAGTTCGGGCCGGTTCCCGGTGACGTCGACGCGTCCGGCATCGGCGGGTTGCGTTCGTACGCAGAGTATGTCGCGAGCGCGGACGAACTCGATCAGGCCCCGCTGCCGTGGACTGTCGACGACGAAGACCGCGTCATCAGCATCAACTACACCTCGGGCACGACAGGAAAACCCAAGGGCGTGATGTATACGCACCGCGGTGCCTATCTCAACGCGCTCGGCGAAATGCACCACAACCACTTCACCGGCACGACTCGCTACCTGTGGACGCTGCCGATGTTCCACTGCAACGGGTGGTGCACCCCGTGGGCGGTCACCGCGGCGTCGGCGATGCACGTCTGCCTGCGGCTCGTACGCGGCGACGCGGTATGGGACGCGATCGACGACCTCGGCGTCACCAATCTGTGTGGAGCGCCGACGGTGCTCATCACCATCGCTGGCTCGCCGCGCGCACACCGACTCGACGCGCCGCTGCGCATCACGACGGCGGGTGCACCACCGTCGCCGACGGTTATCGGAGCCCTCGCGGCGCTCGACATCGCCGTGGTCCACGTGTACGGACTCACCGAAAGCTATGGGCCGTACACGATTTGCGAGTATCAGGAGGCGTGGAACGATCTCGACGCCGCCGACCGTGCGACCAAGCTGTCGCTCCAGGGTGTCGGAATGGTCCAAGCCGAGCCGGTGCGGGTCGTCGAACAGGGGACTGTTCCGCTCGTCGACGTGCCCGCCGATGGCGAGACGATCGGTGAGATAGTGATGCGCGGCAACAACATCATGGCCGGATACTTCAAGGATCCCGAATCAACGCGTAAGGCGTTCGAGGGCGGCTGGTTTCACACCGGCGACCTCGGCGTCATGCATCCCGACGGCTACATCCAGCTGCGCGATCGTGCCAAGGACATCATCATCTCGGGCGGCGAGAACATCTCGACGATCGAGGTCGAACAGGCACTGGTGAGTCACGATTCGGTTCTCGACGTCGCCGTGGTGGGCGTACCCGACGAGAAATGGGGTGAGCGGCCGCGTGCCTATGTCCTGCTGAAGGAAGGGCAGTCGCTCACCGCGGAGGAACTGATCGACTACGCGCGAACGTTGTTGGCGGGCTATAAGATCCCGCGCGACATCGTCTTCGCCGACGAACTGCCGCGCACGTCGACGGGCAAGGTCCTCAAGTTCGAGTTGCGCAAGCAGGCCGTGGACTGAGGGCTCACGCCGGGAGCGTGTGAGCCCGCTGGTGCCAGCCGGTGAACGCGAACCACGCTCAGTCGGGGCTAATCTGAAAAGATGGCACCGAGTGACACCGCGGGAGGGACGATCGACCTCCGCACGGAGGTCGTCGCGGCGTCGATCCGTCTGTTCAGCGAGAACGGGTACGAGTCGACGACGGTCGATCAGATCGCAGCTGCCGCCGGCGTGTCCAGGCGGACCCTCTTCCGACAGTTCAGGTCGAAGGAGGACATGATCTTCGCCGACCACGAGGTGCTGCTGGCCGCCGTCGCAGAACAACTCGCCGACAGCGGCGACTCCGATCCCTGGGCGGCGGTGTGCACGGCGGCCGAATTGGTGTTCGTTCACTTCCTCACAAGCCGTGACCTGGCAGTTCGTCGTATGGAGGTCGTGTCGAAGGTGTCCGCGCTGCGTGAGCGCGAACTCGTGACCACCTACCGCTATCAGCGCGTGTTCGAAGAGCATCTGCGTGCGCGGCTCCCCGACGAATCGCCGGTGCACATCGTCGCCTTCGCAGCGGCGATCACGTCGGCGCACAACTATCTGCTTCGTTCGATGATCCGGGGCGACGCCGATGCGACGCTCGAGCGGCTGCGGAGGGATCTCGCCAGAATCCGGTTGGCCCTCGGTGCCACCCGGAGGCCTGAGGTTGCGGTCATCACCTATCCGGCCGGGATGAGCGCGGATGAGATCTCGCGCGCGGTGGCCGATCAACTGGATGAGGACCGGGCCGCGCGCCGACACTGACGGTTCTGCGTTCGCGGGCGACGCGTAGGAACTCAGGTGCAGTTCGACTATGTTCGCGGCGCCGCGGTGCGACCATGGATCCATGGCCCACCCCGAAGGCGACGCCGAGTGGAACGAGGCTGCGCGAGCGGAGACCACGACCCAGCGGCTCGACCGGAACTGGTCGGCTCTGCTGCAGGAACTGCGCGTGGTGCAGACGGGCGTGCAGATCCTGACAGGTTTCCTGCTGACCCTGCCGTTCCAGAACAGGTTCGACCACCTCGGACACGGATTTCGGACCGTCTACCTGGTCACCGTGTCCGCGGCGATCGCCGCGGCGATTCTGCTGGCAGCGCCAGTCGCGTTGCACCGTGCGCTGTTCCGACGACATCAACTCGAGCTCATCGTGACCGTCGCCCACCGGATGGCTTACGTCGGTCTGCTGCTGCTCGGCGTGGCCCTCGTGGGTGCAGTCGCCGTCGTATTCGAGGTGACCACGTCATCGACGGTCGCGGCAGTGTGCGCTGGTGTGGCGGTCACCGTGTTGTTCGGCGCACTGTGGTTGGTGTTCCCGCTCGCACTCCGCAAGAAGGTCGGCGAGCCCGATCACTAAGCGAGTGGCACCGAGTGTCGACAGCGCACGATGCAAGCGAGTATCGTGGCACTCAGTGTCGTCGACCGAATCCACCGATTGAGGAGCCACCATGGGTTACGGAAATCCCGATTTCCACGTTTTCGAGTTGCCGGAGGAGCACATCGCACTGCGCGAGGCCATCCGCGCCCTCTCCGAGAAGGAGATCGAGCCCTACGCCAAGGACGTCGACGAAAACGCGCGATTCCCGCAAGAAGCCCTCGATGCCCTCGTCGCGTCGGGTTTCAATGCCATCCACGTGCCCGAGGAGTACGACGGCCAGGGCGCTGATTCGATCGCCGCGTGCATCGTCATCGAAGAGGTCGCACGCGTCGATGCGTCGGCCTCGTTGATCCCGGCGGTCAACAAGCTCGGCACGATGGGGCTCATCCTCAACGGCTCCGAGGAGCTCAAGAAGCAGGTTCTGCCGTCGATCGCCGCCGGGGAGGCAATGGCGTCGTATGCGCTGTCCGAGCGCGAGGCGGGTTCCGACGCAGCGTCGATGAAGACGCGCGCCCGCAAGGAGGGCGACAACTGGGTCATCAACGGCACCAAGTGTTGGATCACCAACGGCGGCAAGTCCACCTGGTACACGGTGATGGCCGTGACCGACCCGGAAAAGGGTGCCAACGGCATCTCCGCGTTCATGGTGCACAAGGACGATCCGGGCTTCACCGTCGGTCCGTTGGAGAAGAAGCTCGGCATCAAGGGTTCGCCGACCGCTGAACTGTACTTCGAGGACTGCACCATTCCGGCCGACCGGATCATCGGCGAGGAGGGCACCGGCTTCAAGACCGCGCTGCAGACCCTCGACCACACCCGCCCGACGATCGGTGCGCAGGCCGTCGGCATTGCCCAGGGCGCGCTCGACGCCGCGATCGCATATGTCAAGGAGCGCAAGCAGTTCGGCAAGCCGATCAGTTCGTTCCAGGGCGTCGAGTTCATGATCGCCGACATGGCGATGAACCTCGAGGCCGCACGTCTCATGGTCTACACCTCGGCCGCGCGTGCCGAGCGTGGCGAGAAGAACCTCGGCTTCATCAGCTCGGCGTCGAAGTGTTTCGCCTCCGACGTCGCGATGCAGGTGACCACCGACGCCGTGCAGCTGTTCGGCGGCGCGGGCTACACGCGTGACTTCCCGGTCGAGCGCATGATGCGCGACGCCAAGATCACCCAGATCTACGAGGGAACGAACCAGATCCAGCGCGTCGTGATGAGCCGCGCACTGCTGCGCTGACGCCCGATCGCACGTAGGCACAACATAATTCACGACGACGCCCCCGCTCGGATTGCGACCCGAGCGGGGGCGTCGTCGTCGCGAGGCAGGTGTGCTGACGTCAGCCGCGCGCGTGCCTCCTGCGGGGTGACCGTGGACTCCGTCAGCGGCGGCATGCCGCGGAAATGCTGTGCGTACACCGCGCGTGTCATCGGGAGCGAGCGAAGCGCCGTGAGTGTGATGTGTGGTCTGGCGGCAATCCGGATCGCCTGTTTCACCAGCGGCCGATAGACGACGTCGACGATGCTCGGCTGATCCATGTCACCGAGTTCACGCATCCACCGTGGCAGGGTGGCGATGACGGCCGGCGCCGTGAGATTGCTCAGTACAGCGAACTGCGCATTGCTCTGCGACAACGGTGTTCGCAGAAGGTAGTGCATTCCGCGTCGGGCCCGCTCCGACGTGCATAGCCGTGGACGGACGGCCGCGAAGTAGTCGTGAATCCCGTCGCGGTCGGCCGGAACGGCTGCGGGGTCAAAGGTCTGTAACTGCGCGGCCACAGCGCATTCGGCCCAGTATCGCCGCTCCTCGGTGGGCGTCAACGGCCCCGGTCCGTACATTTCGTAGCACTTGATTACCGAATGCCAGCCGGTCAGGTGAATCCACAGTTGTGAATCGGGATTGTTTGCGCTGTAACGTTTTCCGCTGATCGGTTCGATACCGGTTGCGTCTGCGTGAACTCGCGTCAGTAGATCCGACGCCTCGATCGCCGATCGCCCATCGGCGAGCGCCACTATCAGGAAGTACGACAGCGTGCTGTCCAGCCTGCCGCGCGGATCGGTGTAGATGCCCGCCCGATCGGCCACAGCCGCGGTGAGGAATGGGTCGAAATGCTCGAGTACCACCGACCGCTGGAAGGCGATCAGAGAGGTGGGCGACGACCAGACTCGCCACGTCGGGGAATCGGGTCCGAAGAACCCGTAGTTCTCACGACGACGAGCGGGGTCGAACGGCCAGCCGCTGTCGGTGAGTGTGCGCCGAGGCGGACGCCGAGCGCTCTCGGGTGAGGTGTCATGGATCGGTGCGGTGGCGGTCACGGTGCTCCTCGTGTGTGGACGGTCGACGGTCCGCCGTCGAGTGCAGACACCCCGAAATATACATAGGTGTAGGAATAGAATCTACAGTTGTGTAGGAAGATGTTAGACCGCGTTCGTCGCCAGATACGGTGGACGAATGAACGCTCCCGCTTCGTCGTCACGACGGCACCGGGCCGAGCACCTGGGGCCCGGGCGGCGTCGACCACAAATTCTCGACGCAGCGCTCGACATCGCGGCCGCACAGGGTATCGCCGGCGTGACGATCGCGTCGGTTGCTGAGCGGCTCGACGTCACGCGTCCGGTCGTCTACTCGTGCTTCGCCAGTCGTGCAGACCTGGTCGACGCCTTGCTCCGGCGCGAGGAGCGATATCTCGACGCACGGCTTTCCGAAGCGGTGCACGAGCGCACGGTCAATGCGGGCGAGGACGTCTTCGTTGAGGGCTTCAGTGCGATGCTGCACGTCGTCGTCGATCGTCCGCAGGCGTGGCGACTGGTGTTCGGTCATCCCGACCCGGTCGTGGCGGACCTCGCAGGTTCAGGCAGGGCCGCGATGGTCGCGAGATGTACACGCCTGCTCGGGCCCACGTTGTCGGCATGGGGGATCGACGACGCGCAGACCAAACTGCCTGCACTGGTGGAGTTGTGGGTATCTGCGGGGGAGGGGGCAGTGCGTACGCTGCTGGCCGACGACACCTGGACTCCGGAGTCGCTCGGCGGTGTCGTCGGCGCTGCCGTCTACCGAGCGTTGCGCGGAGCCTAACCGGCGTAGGCGGGTTGGAACTGAAAGTTCGCGTGCTGTGTCTTCGCTGTGTCGAGGAAGATCTTCATCCTCCGCGGCACAAAGATGCCGACGTCACGCACTGATGTGGAGGTGACCTCAGCTCAGCGCGACGTACTTGACGGTCAGGTACTCGTCGATGCCCTCGGAGCCACCCTCGCGTCCGATTCCCGATTGCTTCACACCGCCGAACGGCGCCGCGACGTCGGAGATCACGCCACGGTTGACCCCGACCATGCCGACGTCCAGCTTCGACGCGACACGGATACTGCGGTCGAGGTCGCGGGTGAAGAAGTAGCCGGCGAGCCCGTATTCGGTCGAGTTGGCGGCTGCGATCGCCTCGTCCTCGGACTCGAACGTACTGATCACCGCGACCGGTCCGAAGATCTCGTCGCGGGTGACCGGTGCGTACGCGTCGACCTGGTCGACGACCGTCGCCGGGTAGAAGTAGCCCTTGCCATCGGGTGCCTTGCCGCCGAGGCGGACCCGGCCTCCGTGAGCGACGGCGCTCTCCACTGCGGCAGCGACCTTGTCGCGTTGTGCCGCGGTGACGAGCGGTCCGAGCGTGACGCCCTCCTCGTTGCCGGGTCCGAGGCGCACCGCCGACATCTTCTCGATGAGCTTCTCGGTGAACTCGTCGGCGACGCCGGCCTGCACCAGGAAGCGGTTCGCCGCGGTGCAGGCTTCGCCACCGTTGCGCATCTTCGCCAGGAAGGCGCCCTCGACGGCCTTGTCGACATCCGCGTCGTCGAACACGAGGAACGGCGCATTTCCGCCGAGTTCCATGGACGTGCGCTGGACGCGTTCCGCGGCCTGGGCCATGAGGTTCCGACCCACGGGAGTCGACCCGGTGAAGCTGATCTTACGAATGCGGTCGTCGGTGATGATCGCCGACGCGACACCGCGCGCATCGGTGGTCGGCAGCACGGACAGCACGCCTGCAGGAAGTCCTGCCTCGGCGAAGATCTCGGCCAGGGCGAGCATCGTGAGCGGGGTCTCGTGCGCCGGTTTGACCAGCATCACGTTGCCCGCGGCGAGCGCCGGACCGATCTTTCGTGTGCCCATGGCGAGTGGGAAATTCCACGGCGTGATCGCCAGTGACGGCCCGACCGGCCCGTGGCTCACCAGGATTCGGCCCGTCCCGCCGGGGGACTGGGTGCAGCGGCCGTCGATCCGGACGGCCTCCTCGGCGAACCAGCGCAGGAACTCGTTGCCGTACTTCGTTTCCGAGAGGCTGTCGGGCAGTGCTCGACCGAGCTCGAGTGTCATGAGCATCGCGAGGCTGTCGGCTCGATCGGCAACCAGTTCGAAAGCACGACGCAGGATTTCACCGCGCTCACGGGCCGGGGCGGCGGCCCATGAGTCGGCGACGGCGACGGCACGGTCGAGCGCGTGCACGGCATCGTCGACGCTCGCGTCGGCAACCGACACCAGCGATTCCTCGGTGGCCGGATTGATGACGTCGAATGTCTTGCCGCCCTTGGCCTCGACCTCCCGGCCGTCGATCCAGAGACCGGTGGGTACTCCGTCGAGCACGGCCTGTGGATCAAGCACCTCAGTGCTGGTCATGCGAATTCCCTTCGTGATGGCAGTGGGTCGGAGGCGAGGCCTCGACGTCGAGAGAGGGGTTGCGGTCGAAGAAGCCGAACGGCTTGAGCCAGAACGACACCGTGTCGGCGGGCATCACCGGCCAGTCCTCCGGCCGCGTGATGTGATGAATGCCGAACGTGTACCACAGCACGACGTCGGTGTTCTCGATCGGTCGGTCGGCCTTGGTCCACACACCGAGACCGGTGTCGCGTTCGGACTGGTTGACGAATTCACCTGCGGGCCAGCGCTCGTCGGGATGATTAGGTGTCACCCAGAGGGTATGACCCATGACGGTGGCGCGCTGGAAGATCGGCGACGCCGGGTCGAACATCGCGGGGAACGCTCCCGTGGGAACCAGCTTGTACGCCGGGTTCAGGCCGAGGGCCGTTGTCTTGTTGGGATTGGCGATCTTCCACGACTTCTGCGTCGCGAAGTTCGGATCCTGCATGCCTTCCGACTCGGTGCGCAGCGGGGTGTTCTGTTGCACCAGGCCGAGTCCGAGCGGATTGTCGGGACCCATCGGCTCGACGAGGGTCTCGCTGGCATACACGGTGTTGTCGCTGCCGTCGATGTCGAGATCCATCCGTGCGACCAGGAAGTGCTGGTGGAACGGTGCGTATGTCCGGTTGTCGATCGTGGTGCCGTGCGGATTCGACGTCACGCCCTCCGGCATCGGTGTGGTCACCATGATGCCGGTGGCGCGCACCTCGCATTCGATGTTGCCGTCCTGGTAGAAACGCCAGTAGACCAGGTACTCGTAATTGGCAACGGTCACATGGAAACTCACCGTCAACCGACGCATACGACGGACCTCGGCGCCCGCGTCGTGATCAACGTGCTTCCACAGGACCGCGTTGTCTTCCTCGTGGATGCAGATCGCGTTGGTGATGGTGTACGGCTCGCCCGCGCTGTTGTGCAGCGTGGCGTCGAGGTATCGGATCTCGCCGAGGCAATCGCAGCCGAGCTCCAGCGACGTCGTCATGAAGCCGAGACCCCACTCTCCGATGTCGAAAGCCGTTCGGCGGTAATGGTCTTCGCTGGGATCGCGATAGGGGACCACCATCTCCGCGAAGGACAGACGGTGAGCGATCTTGCGGACGTTGCCGCCGTCGTCGTAGGTGACGGTGTGTAGCGTCATGCCTTCGCGATAGTTGAATCCCACACGCAGAGACCACTTCTGCCACGTCAACTGGTTTCCGTCGAGCGTGAACGACGGGCCGTCGGGCTGAGTGATCTCCAGCGGCTTGAGCTCGGGCCGGTTGAACGTGTCGCGGATACGCTGCGGGATGTGCCGTGGCACGTACTCACCCATCACCGTCGGCTGGTCGAAGCCGCCGGTGTCCTCGATCCGCAGCAGCTCCATCGTGTTCACGTCGATCACGCAGTGCAGACCCGACACGGGATTCGCGTACGGGTTGGAACCCTCGCTGTTGCGAATCCACGTGTCCGACCAACCGAGACGTCGACCCTTGTACTCCTCGGGGATCACCGCGCCGCCGTAGGTCCACGTGTCCATGAAAACCGAGTCCATATCGGTGATCCCACGCTTGGCCAGCGCCGCTTGGACGTCGGGATGGGCGCGCAGTACGCGGTCGCACTCCTCGAACTCGTCGACGGTGAAATTCGCCTGGACGTCGGGGATCAGGTCGAACGAGTCGACGCTGCCGCCGGAGATCGACACGAATGCCTTGTATGTCGTGTTCTCTCCGCTGTTGAAGCAGACGACCACGGCTCGACGCGGCGGTGGTGTGCCGTCGGTGTCGTAGGCGGCGAGTTCGCTCTTGGTCGGTTCGGCGAGTTCGATCGACGCGTAACGCCAACCGTCGCCGACGCCCTGCTCAGAGCCGAGTATCGCGGTGACGGTGCGGAATTCTTCGGCACTGAGTGGATCGAGCGGATGCATGGCAGAGCTCCTTAACGTTCGGGCGACAACCGGTGGGCACAGCGTTCAGGCGTTGTCCTTGATGGCCTGGCACAGCACCGCCAGGCCATCGCGCAGCAGATCGTCGCCGATGACCAGCGGTGGCAACAGGCGTAGCACGTTGCCGTACGTGCCGCAGGTCAACGCGACCACTCCCTGCGCGAGTGCGGCCTTCGCGGCAGCGGCCGTGAGGTCGGGGTTGGGTTCGCGGGTCGCCGTGCCGTCCTCGGCCGGTGTGACCAGTTCGACCGCGATCATCGCGCCGCGGCCACGGATGTCGCCGATCACCGGAAGCCCCGCCCCGGCGAGTTCGTCCGCGGTCGCTGTGAGGGTTTCGGTGATGATCGTCTCGATGTGCCGCGCACGGCCGCACAGATCCAGCGATTCCATCTGCTCGATGGCTGCCAGCGCCGCAGCGCAGGCCACCGGGTTTCCGCCGTAGGTTCCGCCGAGACCGCCGCCGTGGACGGTGTCCATGATGTCGGCGCGTCCGGTGACCGCCGACAGCGGCATACCGCCGGCGATGCCCTTGGCCATGGTGATGAGGTCGGGTTCGACGCCCTCCTGCTCACACGCGAACCACGTTCCGGTGCGGGCGAATCCGGCCTGCACCTCGTCGGCGATGAACAGCACGCGGTGCGCGGTGCACCATTCGGCCAGCGTCGACAGGAATCCCGGTGCGGGAACGATGAATCCGCCCTCACCCTGGATGGGCTCGATGACGATTGCCGCAGTGGTCTCCGCGCCGACCTGCTTCTCGATCATCGAGATCGCGCGCTTGGCCGCGGCGACGCCGTCGCTGCCGAGTTCGTCGCGGTACGGGTAGCTCATCGGCATCCGGTACACCTCGGGCGCGAACGGACCGAAGTTACGCTTGTAGGGCATGCTCTTCGCCGTCATGGCCATGGTGAGGTTGGTGCGGCCGTGATAGGCGTGGTCGAAGGTGACCACGGCGTTGCGTCGCGTCGACAGTCGCGCGATCTTGACCGCGTTCTCGACGGCCTCGGCGCCCGAATTGAACAGCACGGTGCGCTTGTCGAAGTCGCCGGGCGTGATCTCGTTGAGCTTCTCGGCGACGGCGACGTAGCCCTCGTACGGCGTCACCATGAAGCAGGTGTGCGTGAAGTGCGCAGCCTGCTCGGCTACCGCGGCGGCGACGGCGGAGTTGCTCGCGCCGACCGACGTGACGGCGATGCCTGAGCCGAGGTCGATGAGCGAGTTGCCGTCGACGTCGACGATCACGCCGCCGTCGGCGTCGGTCGCGAACACGGGGACAGTTGACCCGACGCCCGCGGCGACGGCGGCCAGACGACGCGCCCCGATTTCCATCGAGCGCGGGCCGGGGAGTTCGGTCACCAGCTTCCGCTCCTGGGGCAGCCGGTAGGTGATGTCGGTTGCTGTGGTCATGGACACCAGTGTTCGCCTGCGACGCCTACCTGCGGACCTGACAAGTTGTCCACCGGGTGGTCTCTTTGCTGCCAAGATGTCCAGTGCACGGTTACGGTGGTGTGGTGACCACCGTTCGATGGCTGATGGCCCAGCGTCGGCTCGAACTCTCGCTCCGTGCGGGCGTCGACGGCCTCGACCGTGAACTCGACTGTGCGGTGAGCTCTGAACTCGTCTCGACCGCCGACTGGCTGCAGGGCGGGGAGGTGCTGCTCACCACCGGGATGCGATTGAGCGTCGACGACCCTGACGGGCAACGAGAGTTCGTGCGCAGCCTCGACGCAGTGGGTGCCGCGGCGATCGGTTTCGGCGTCGGCCTCGGTTTCGACGAGGTGCCCGCCGACCTGTTGGCGGCGGCCGACGAGTTCGGTCTGCCGCTGTTCGAGGTGCCGCTGGCCATTCCGTTCTCGGCGATCACCCGCGCGGTTCTCGACCAGATCGCCGCGCAGCGCTCGGCCCGGCTGGTGTCGGCCACCCGCGCACAACCACGTATGACCAGGGCCGCAACCGCGTCGGGCTCCAAGGGGCTCGTGCGCGAACTCGCCGACGCCGTCGGGCAACGGGTGATCTTGCTCGACGCCGCGCACACCCCGGTGGCCGAGGCGCCGGGTCCGGCACGTCCCGACGAGCTCGAGCAGATCCGTGCCGTCGCGCTGCGTGACCCCGCCTCCGCGGGTGCCGTCCGCGTCACCGACGACTCGGTGCTGACCGTCGCGCGAGTCGGCTCGGGGACAACCACGTTCGGTCATCTGGGCGTGATCGGATCGAGCCCGCTCGACGATGTCGGGCGCATGTTGATCGGTCATGCCGTCTCGCTGCTCGCCATCGAATACGCCAAGCCGCAACAGGTTCGACGCGATGTCGGCGAATTGCAGGGCGAGGTCCTCGCCCTCGCCATGGAGCGGCACATCGGGGAGCGATCTCGCGAGATACTCTCGCGCGCAGCAGATCCCGCTGGTCGGGTGCGTGCGGTGGTGTTCCGCTTCGAAGGAGTCGACGACGCGCTCCGGGGCGCACGCCGCCTTGCCATCGAGTTCGAACACCGCTGGCGCCCGGTGTTCGTGCACCGGCGCGAGGACGAGGTCGTCGGACTCGTCCGCGGCGACGACCACATCCAGTTCGCGACCGGTCTCCTCACGATGCTCAGTTCCACCGGCGGGGTCCGCGGCGGTCTGGGTCCCTCGGTTCCCGTCGACGATCTAGCCGACTCGGTACGTCAGGCCAAGCTCTCGTGCCGCTCCGCGGCTGCCGGCCAGCTGGTCGACCTCTACGATCTACGCTCCCTGCTTGCCAGTGACAGCGTGCGAGAAGTGTTGCACGACAGCTACACCGAGCGCATCGCGCCACTCGTCGCGTACGACGCCGCAAACGGCGGCCAGCTTCAGCAGAGTTTGCTGGCGTTCTTGGAGGCCAACGGCAACTGGGGTGTTGCCGCAAGTGTGCTCGGAGTGCATCGGCACACACTGCGTGGACGCATCGAACGCGTCGAGGACATGCTCGCCGTCGACCTCACCGACGCCCGCACCCGTGCCGAACTCCTCCTGACCCTGCTGAGCGAAAGCGCATGATCACCACGCGCCACCGGTCGCCCTCGTCCCGGCCGCTACACATGGCGGCCGCGCGCACCCGACGGGTGCTCGCTTCCCGGGAGGGGCCCGCATCCCGGCTGCGCATGACGGCCGCACCGACCCGACACATCCGCGTCATCGCAGCGCTGCTCATCGCGGTCGCATTCACCGCGACCGCCTGCGCCGACGGCACCGGTGATCGCGCCGAGGGCACCAGCAATCCCGTCGACAGCACCAGCACTCGGGCCGAGGGCACCAGCGATCGCGCCGACAGCACCGTCTACGTGAACCTCGGCGACAGTTACAGCGCCGGAACGGGAGTCAGGCCGTTGGTCGAGGACTCGCCGTTCCAGTGTCAGCGGTCCTCGTTGAACTTTGCGCACGTGCTCGCGCAGCGTCGCGGCCTGGCGCTCGACGACGTCAGTTGTGCCGGTGCGACGACGTCGGATTTCTTTGCGGCACAGTACTTCGGCGTCGGGCCCCAACTCGATGCGCTTGGGGATGGCACGCGGTTCGTGACGCTCATGATCGGTGGCAACGACGGAGACATCTTCTCGGGGACGATCCGCGACTGCGGCGACGTCGCGGCGGAGAATCCCTCCGGTTCGCCCTGCCGCGCTCGGTACGGCGACACCTTCGTCGAACGTGTCCGCGAACGCACCTATCCCGATGTGGTCAGAGCGCTGCGGGCGGTCGGCGAACGCGCCCCGCACGCGCGTGTCCTGGTGGTCGGGTATCCCTGGATTCTGCCTCCGACGACCGGCTGTTATCCGACGATGCGCGTGGCAGCGGGGGACGTCGCCTACATTCGCGACCTGCAGTCGACGCTCAACGACACCGTCGCGCGGGCAACGGCCGCCACCGGCGGGACGTTTGTCGACATGTCGGCGGTCTCCGAGGGGCACGATGCGTGTCAGCCCGAGGGAACGCGGTGGATCGAACCACAGGTCGGGTCGTCGGCTCCGGTCACGGTGCACCCCAACGCCGCTGGGCAACGGGCGATCGCCGACGAGGTGGGTGCCGCGCTGGCCCGGTGACCCGGGTACTCCACAGTGTGGCGTCCGTGCACAGCATCGCTCGCAGCTGCGAGGTCGACGCCGACGAGCGGCGCCTGTTCGGCGACGCTGTGGTGTGTGACCGAACCCCAGCACGACGACCACTGGCGCGGCGTCTTGTCCTGGGCGGAGCTCAAACGCCGCGGCTTCAGCCAGGCCCAGGTGCGGCGGATGGTGGCCGTCGGCGACCTGCGAGCGCTGCGTCGAGGGTGGTACGCCACCGCGAACGCCGACCCGACAGTCGCCTCGGCTGTCAGCGCCGGCGGTGTCTGCACCTGTGCGAGCGCGCTCGAACTGCACGGTGTCTGGGTCGCTCCGTTCGGTGACCTGGTGCACGTCCGCGGGCGCAACGTCGCCCCGAACGGATCGACGGGGACACATCATGTGTGCAGGCGGTATGGACGGGCGCAACCAGAGCTCTATCCCCTCGACGACGTGGCGACCGCGCTCGCGTATGCGGTCCGATGTCTCGAGGGCGAGGCGATCGTCGCCGCCTGCGACTCCGTCCTGCACAAGGGGTTGCTCGAGTCGTCCGACCTGCAGGCGATGTTCTCGTCGATGCCGATCCGGATTCGACGGCTCCTCGACAGGTGCGACGGCTGCGCCGACTCCGGGGCCGAATCGATCTTCGGGTTCCGGCTGGCTAGCTTGGGTATCGCGTTTGAGAGTCAGGTCGAGATCCCCGGTATCGGCAGAGTGGATTTCCTGATCGGAAAGCGGCTGATCGTGGAGGTCGACAGCATCGCTTATCACGACAAGTCGCCTGCGCAGCGCGAGAAGGATCGAGTACGAGACGAAGCCGCCCACCGCATGGGTTACATACCGTGGCGGATCTCGTACAAGAGGCTGATGTACAGCTGGGACGAGGTGGTCGAGACACTCCTGGCGATGATCCGCAGGCGCGATCACCTCAAAGCGTTGGCGGAGCCGCCCGAACTGACGCGCCTCGCCGCAGAGTCCGGCGCGGATCACGCACTCGGCTACTGGGATGACCCGGACTTCGCCGGCTGCTGACTCAACGTCGCCGGCTGTTGCGCCACACGCCGCGGAGACGCGTCCCACCCCGACCCCGCGCTCCGGACGGGCCTGCCGCGCGGGCTTCTGCGCAGCTTCGGGCGCCCCAACACTGACCCGCGCGCTGGCCGCCCGCCGGGCATTCGGGAGTGCGTACACAACTGTGACGTCAGCGGGACGTCGCGACAATAGTTGTCGTGGCGTACCGCTGAGGGCCCGATTGTGTAGGCACCGGGCCGATAGCCGTGTGGGTGGTGGCGTGATCTGGAGCTCCGGACGCGTTGAGCAGTTCTTCTTGCACGCTCGCGTGCCGCGCCCTGGCCTCGGCGCCCGTAACGCGTCAGGTCGCGGAGCTCTACGCGCGCTCTCCCGCGCCGCACCCCGATCTCGCCGCCGGACATTCGGGAGTGCGTACACAACTGTGACGTCAGCGGGACGTCGCGACAATAGTTGTCGTGGCGCACCGCTGAGGGCCCGATTGTGTACGTACCAGACCCGACTGCCTGATACGCCGCCATCGAGACCTCGTCCAACCTCTGTGACGCCCTGACCAGGGCGAATTTTCCTTGATCGTTGCGATTTGGAACACTGGTGGCCGTGAGGAGTTCCGCTGAAGTCGCAGCCCGTTCCACCGAATTGTTCCGCCGGGCCCAGGACGCGACCCCTGGCGGGGTCAATTCGCCGGTACGTGCGTTCTCCGCGGTCGGCGGCACTCCGCGATTTATCGCCTCGGCGCAGGGCTGCCATCTGACCGATGTCGACGGCAACGACTACGTCGATCTCGTCTCCTCCTGGGGCCCGATGATCCTCGGGCACGCGCACCCCGCTGTCGTCGAGGCGGTCCAGAAGGCGGCGACGCACGGCCTGTCGTTCGGTGCGCCGACCGAGGGCGAGATCGAACTCGCAGAGGAGATCATCGACCGCGTCGACCCGGTCGAGCGGGTGCGCCTGGTCAACTCCGGCACCGAGGCGACGATGTCGGCGATCCGGCTGGCGCGCGGCGCCACCGGCCGATCCAAGATCATCAAGTTCTCCGGCTGCTACCACGGTCACGTCGACGCGTTGCTCGCCGACGCAGGATCGGGCATCGCGACGCTCGGCCTCCCGACGACGCCCGGCGTCACCGGTGCTGCAGCTCACGACACCATCGTGTTGCCCTACAACGACCTCGACGCCGTCGCCAAGGCTTTCGACGCCTTCGGTGACGAGATCGCAGCCGTGATCACCGAGGCCGCAGCGGGGAACATGGGTGCCGTCGCACCCGTCGACGGGTTCAACGCAGGCCTGCGCGACCTCACCCGACGCCACGGCGCGCTGTTCATCATCGACGAGGTGATGACCGGCTTCCGTGTGAGTCCGTCCGGTTGGTACGGCCTCGAAGGTGTCGCGGCCGACCTCTACACCTTCGGCAAGGTCATGAGTGGTGGGCTCCCCGCGGCAGCGTTCGGCGGACGCACCGACATCATGGAGAACCTCGCGCCCACTGGACCCGTCTACCAGGCGGGCACATTGAGCGGTAATCCCGTGGCCGTCGCGGCAGGACTCGCGACGCTCCGTCACGCCGACGCCGACGTCTACTCAGCCCTCGACGCCAACTCCGACCGTCTCGCCTCGCTGTTCGACGAGGCGCTCACCGACGCCGGGGTCGGGCACCGGGTGCAGAAGGCGGGCAACCTGCTCAGTGTGTTCTTCACCTCCGATCCGACGGCGCCGATCACCGACTATGCCGCGGTCAAGAACACCGAGACCTGGCGTTTCGCGCCGTTCTTCCACGCGCTGCTCGATGCGGGTGTGTATGCGCCGCCGAGCGCATTCGAGGCCTGGTTTGTCTCAGCGGCGCTGGACGAGGATGCTTTTGGTCGAATCGCTGACGCGCTGCCGACGGCAGCCCGCGCCGCAGCGCACGCCACGCAATCGGGGGAGTCCGACTGATGCACACGATCGTCCACATGATGCGCCACGGAGAGGTGCACAACCCGGACGGCATCCTCTACGGTCGCCTGCCCGGATTTCACTTGTCGACGACGGGTCGGGCGCAGGCGGAAAAGGTCGCCGGCACGCTCGCCGATCACGACATCACCGCCGTCTTCGCCTCGCCGTTGCAGCGCGCGCAGGAGACAGCCACCCCGATCGCCGCGGCGCACGGTCTGCCGATCTTCACCAATGACCAGCTCATCGAAGCCGACAACGTCTTCGAAGGACTCAAGGTCTCCGTCGGTGACGGTGCATTGAGCAAGCCCCGACACTGGTTCAAGCTGCGCGACCCCTTCACCCCGTCGTGGGGCGAGCCCTACATCCAGCTCGCGCACCGCATGCTCGCGGCGGCCAACAAGGCCCGCGACGCCGCGCGCGGACACGAGGCCGTCTGCGTCAGCCATCAACTGCCCGTCTACACGCTCCGACGCTTCCTCGAAGGCCAGCGCCTCTGGCACGACCCGCGTCGTCGTCAGTGTTCACTGGCGTCGCTGACCAGCCTCATCTACGACGACGACGCGCTCGTCGACATCATCTACTCCGAACCCGCAGGGCATTCCGATCCGCTCGCGACCGGGGCATGAACCGGGTTCGACACATGCGTAGTAAGACCTTCACCGCTGCTC
Organism: Gordonia otitidis NBRC 100426; assembly: GCF_000248075.1. Lineage (GTDB taxonomy): Bacteria > Actinomycetota > Actinomycetes > Mycobacteriales > Mycobacteriaceae > Gordonia > Gordonia otitidis. The sequence goes on from NZ_BAFB01000046.1 coordinate 31,146, forward strand.
TGATCGCCGTGCTGACCACGCTCGGCGTGTTGGTGAGCGGCTGCAGCGGGGGCAACGACGCCGTCGCGCAGGGTGACACCTTCCAGTTCGTGTCGCCGGGTGGGAAGACGACGATCACCTACCCGGAGTCGGAGCGCAAACCGATCGCCGACCTCGTCGGCCCCGATCTCGTGACCGATCAGCAGATCGACGTCGACAAGGATTTCGCGGGCAAGGTCACCGTCATCAACGTGTGGGGCTCGTGGTGCGGGCCGTGCCGCGCGGAGGCCGACGACCTCGAGACCGTGTACGAGCAGAACAAGGACAAGGGCGTCGCCTTCGTCGGCATCAACCTGCGCGACGATCGTGCGTCGGCGAAGGATTTCGTCGCCGATCGTAAGGTCGGGTATCCGTCGATCTACGACTTCGACGGCGCGACACTCGCCTCGATGACCACCCCGACGTCGGTGGTTCCGACCACCGTCGTTCTCGACCGCAAGCACCGTCCGGCAGCGGTGTACCTGCGCACGGTCAGTTCCGATGAGCTCGGCGCGATGGTCGAGAAGGTCGCTGCGGAAGACTCCGGAAAGCAGCCGTGAGCGGGATGGGACAGACCTTCGCCGACACCGTGACCAGTGGCCCGTTGCTGCTGGCGCTTGCCGCATGTGTCGTCGCCGGTCTCGTCTCGTTCGCGTCACCGTGCGTGGTGCCGTTGGTGCCGGGCTATCTGTCCTATCTCGCCGGGCTCGTCGGTGCCGAAGCGCCTGCCGTCACCGTCGGCGAATCACCCAAGCGAGGACGCTCGCGCGTGGCGATCGCCGCAGCGCTGTTCGTGCTCGGTTTCACCATCGTGTTCGTCGCGGCGACCGCGACGATCCTGGGCATCACGAACACGGTGATCGTCAATCATGATGTGCTGCAACGTGTCGGCGGTGTGGTCACCATCGTGATGGGTCTGGTGTTCATCGGCCTGATCCCGATGATGCAGCGTGAGTTCCGTTTCGCGCCGCGTAACGTCTCCAACATCGTCGGTGCACCGCTGCTCGGCGCGGTCTTCGCGCTCGGCTGGACCCCGTGCCTCGGCCCGACACTCGCTGCGGTGATCGCGACCGCGAGCGGAACGCAGGGGGCCACAGCGGTCAAGGGTGTCGCGCTGATCATCGCGTACTGCGCAGGGTTGGGGATTCCCTTCGTCATCCTCGCGTTCTCGTCGGCGTGGGCGCTACGCAGCCTCACCTGGCTGCGCACGCACGCCCGGCTCATCCAGATCTTCGGCGGCATCATGCTCATCGCAGTCGGCGTAGCCCTGGTCACCGGCTGGTGGGATCAGTTCATCGTGTGGGTCCGCGACGCATTCATCTCCGACACCGAGCTTCCGGTATGAACGCAGACCGCATGACCCCGAGCGGAGGCGAGGCATTGACCCCGAGCGGAGGCGAGGCATTGACCCCGAGCGGAGGCGAGGCATTGACCCCGAGCGGAGGCGAGGCATTGACCCCGAGCGGAGGCGAGGCATTGACCCCGAGCGGAGGCGAGGCATTGACCCCGAGCGGAGGCGAGGCATTGACCCCGAGCGGAGGCGAGGAATGACACAGACCGTCGACCGGCCATCCACACCGGCGCCGCAGACCCCGCAGCGCCCGCACTGGGTCAAGCGTCGGGTGCTGTGGCCGCTGCGCAACGTGTGGCGCAGCCTGACGTCGATGCGCACCGCCCTGGTGCTGTTGTTCCTGCTCGCACTGGCTGCCATCCCGGGCGCCCTGCTGCCGCAGCGCGAACTCAACGAGCAGAAGACTGCGCAGTACATCACCGACCACGGCTGGCTCGGCGAGTGGATGGACAAGATCCAGCTCTTCGACGTCTTCTCCAGCGCATGGTTCACCGCGATCTATGTGCTGCTGTTCATCTCGCTGGTCGGCTGCCTCACCCCGCGTATCTTCGAACACGCCAAGAGCCTGCGCACCAAACCCGTTGCTGCGCCGCGCAATCTGTCTCGCATGCCGCGTCACATCACCGAGACGGTCGACGGCGATCCCGCGGAACTCGCCGAACGCATCTCGGGCAATCTGCGTGGCTGGCGTCGCGAGGTCACGGTGCGCGAGCCGTCGAAGGCCTATCCCGAAGGCTGTGTCGAGGTGTCCGCGGAGAAGGGCTACCTCCGCGAATTCGGCAACCTGGTCTTCCATTTCGCGCTGTTGGCACTGCTGGTTTCGATCGCGGTGGGCAAGGTGTACGGCTACGAGGGCACGCGCAGTCTGGTCGCCGACGGCGAGCAGGGACTGTGCAACACGTCGACGGCGGTCTACGACTCGTTCCGCGCGGGTGCGTTGGTCGACGGGACCGACCTGTCACCGTTCTGCATTCGCGTCGACGACTTCTCCGCGACATTCCTCCCCGACGGTCAGCCGTCGATGTACGACGCGAAGATCCGCTACACCACCGACCCGCGCACACCGTCGTCGCAGTGGCAGGAGCGATCGGTGCGCGTCAACGATCCGCTGCGCGTCTCGGGTGACCGTGTGTACGTGTTGGGCAACGGTTTCGCGCCGACCTTCACCGTGACCTTCCCGAACGGGGAGAAGCGCACCCAGACAGCGCTGTTCATCCCCGAGGTCATGCAGACCATGCTGTCGTCGGGTGCCGCGCGGTTCGACACCCCCGCCGGGCTGTATCCCGACGAGGACACGCGGCGCAAGAACCAGATCGCTCTCGAGGGTCTCTTCGCGCCGACGGCCAGCTATGACGGCACGCTGCTCAGCTCGTCGTCGCCCGAACCGAGCGACCCGCAGGTCGCGATCCGGATCTACAAGGGCGACACCGGCCTCGACACCGGTCGCGCGCAGAACGCGTACTCCCTCGACACCAACATGATCCACCAGGGCAGGTTGAATCGTGAGGCGCAGGCCAATCTGAAGGTCGGCGAGAGCGCAAGCCTGCCGGATGGGACGAAGGTCAGCTTCGACGGCTACAAGCGCTGGATCTCGGTGCAGGTCTCCCACGACCCCGCACAGATCTGGGTGCTGGTCTCGGCCATCGTCATGCTCGGTGGTCTGGTGGTGTCGCTGGTGATCCGACGCCGCCGCATCTGGGCCCGTCTGGTGCCCGACTCGGAGAACGGCGAGCGACGACGTACTGTAGTAGAAATTGCCGGGCTGGCCCGCACCGACCAGGCCGGTTGGGGCGAGGGCTTCGACGATCAGGCGCGTGGCCTGCTCGACGAGGACAGTCGCGCGAGACGCCTGTAATAGATGCGTCGTGGTAGACGCATCGATAGCAGCAAATTGAGGTAGGCACAGATGGGCAACGGAACAGACCTGATCGACGAGACGATGGCGCGCTACTCCGACCTTCTGTTCGGTACCGCGATCACCATCTACGTCCTGGCGATGCTCATGTTCCTCGCGGCCCTCGCCGGTGCACGCTCACGGAAACTCTCCGCAGCCAAGGAACTGGTCACCGCGGGCGGTGGATCGACCACGTCGACACAGCGGGCTCCCGGCAGGATCGAGGGTCCGGCTCCGCGCACGGTGTCGGAGAAGATCGGCAACATGGCGTATCCGGTGGTGTTCGTCGGGTTGGTCGCGCACATCGCATCGATCGTCACACGAGGAATCGCCACCGACCGCGCCCCGTGGGGCAACATGTACGAGTTCATCTCGCTGACCTGCGCAGCCTGCGTGGTCGCGGGACTCGTCATCCTGCGCAAGCAGATAAACCGTCCGCTGATCGCCTTTGTGCTGCTGCCGGTCACGCTGCTCATGTTCATCGCGGGCCGCTGGCTCTACACGCAGGCCGCGCCCGTGGTTCCTGCGCTCAAGTCGTACTGGCTGGCCATCCACGTGTCCATCATCTCGATCAGCTCCGGTGTGCTGCTCGTGTCCGGTGTGGCCAGCATCCTGTACCTGGTGAAGATGCGCTGGGGAGCGTCGACCGAGACGGTCGCCGAGACCGGCGGCGGTGCCATCGGGGGACTGAAACGACTCGTCGCCCACATCCCGAGCGCAGAGGCACTCGATCGTCTCGCCTACAAGTGCGTGGTGTTCGGATTCCCGCTCTTCGGGCTGGGTATCGTCTTCGGCGCGATCTGGGCCGAGTCGGCTTGGGGCCGCTTCTGGGGCTGGGACCCAAAGGAGACCGTGTCCTTCATCGCCTGGATCATCTACGCGGCATATCTACACGCCCGCGCGACCGCGGGGTGGCGGAACAGCACAGCGGCCTGGATCAACGTCGCAGGATTCGTCGCCCTGCTGTTCAACCTGTTCATCATCAACCTGGTGGTGTCGGGCCTGCACTCCTACGCGGGACTCTGAGCCCCGCTGAAGTTCTCGCGGTCCGCTCGGACACAGCCTGCGCGCGCACCATCTTGAGCAGGTCGATCACGACGTCGATGGTGTCGGGGCACAGGCTACCCACATCGATTCCGGACAGATGTGTCTCGGTGGTGGCGAGCATCGCCACGTAATCGCGTTGCCGCTGTACGCGATCGAGGTCCTCGTCGGGATTCGAGAGGAAGTAGGTCACGCTGACCTCGAAGGCGCTGGCGATGGCCTCGACCGTCTTGAACGACGGCGTGCGCGCCTTACCTGTCCGCAACTGCGAGATGTAGGCGTCACTCAGCGAGTGACCGCGTTGATTGGCTTTCTCGGCAATCCTCTTACCGGTGTACCGGTGGCCGTTCTCGTCTCTGGAGTGCTCGAAGAGTTCAGCCAGCTTGGCGGCGAAACTGTCGTCGCCACCGGTTGCCGTGCCCGGGCGAATGGTCATGGATCACAACCAGCCCGACGTGTCGATGTGGGTGGTGATGTCGGTATCCCCCTGGCGCAGTGTCGGATACGGAACCGTCATCGTACCCGGACTCTGCGAGGGCGTGTCGTGCATCCCCGCTGGGCGATGCGTCACAGTTCGTCGTTGGGTCCTCGGGTGCGCCGGTCGAGGTCGCGAAGGAAATCCGCGTCATCGTCGGGGCCGACCGGTCGATGCGCACGCGAGCGTGAGGTGCGCGCACCCATCGAGTCGCGGCGTTCTGACAGCTGAGGCCCGAAAGCGCGCCACAACAGAAAACCGATCGCGACCAAGCCGACGATGGCCAGTAGAAACGTCATGGCAACCTCCCATCAACCAGGGTACGCGACCCGATGTGGGAGGCCTGTGACCTGCTGGCGGCGCGTGCGACTATCCGACGCGACGATTGAGGAGGGCGACGACGTCTTCCTCGCGAAAGCGTCGATGGCCGCCCGGGGTGCGGATCGACCCGAGAATGCCCGAGCTCGCCCACCGTGCGACGGTCTTGGGGTTCACATTGAACATCGCGGCGACCTGGCCGGGGGTCAGCGTGTGCTGGCTGGCGAGGCCAGGGGTGATGACGGTGGCTGCACCAGGGTTGAGAGCGGTCATTGTTCTCCCCTTCGGGTTCTCGAAGACGCGCAGCTTGCGCGCTCACACATGAATACACGCAAAACGCCCAGGTACTCGAACCGTCATATCGAGGTAAAGAGAGTCAAAAGGTGGCCGTGACCTGCGAACACCTATTCCGGCCCAAGTATCCTGAGCGTGTGAGTGACAAGCGGGACCCCACGCAAACGGGTACACACAAACCAGACAACACAGACATCGCAGGTCAGCGCGGTGTGGGCATGGGAGACCTGGTGGTCTCCATCCTGCTGTACACAGTTGCCCGTCTTCTGCTGGTGGTGGTCGTGGCCGCGATCATCATGGGTATCGGCGCGTTGGCAGGTGTCACGGTGCCGCTGTTGGTCGCGGCGGTGTTCGGTGTGCTGATCGCGCTTCCGCTCGGGATGGTGTTGTTCAAGAAGCTGCGCGTACGCGTCAACACGCAGATCGCAGCGGTCGACTCCGAGCGTCGTCGTAAGCACGAGGACCTGCAGACGCGCCTGCGCGGAGCAGACGGCAAATGACGCACACCGTCGAGTCCGCGCGCAGCGTCGATCATCGCGGCGACCGACGCTGGGCCGACAACGCGGTGCGACTGATCGAAGCGGATGCACGCCGCAGTGCCGACACGCATCTCCTGCGTTGCGAACTGCCCGCGTGGTCGCGCTGGGTCGACGACGGAAGCAACGGGGCGCCCGGGACCGAGGTCGGCGTCGACCTGTACCTGAAGGACGAGAGCACCCATCCCACGGGCTCGCTGAAGCATCGGTTGGCCCGATCGTTGTTCCTCTATGCGCTCTGCAACGGATGGATCACCGAGGGGACCACGGTCATCGAGGCGTCCTCGGGATCGACGGCCGTCAGCGAGGCGTACTTCGCTCATCTGATCGGTGTGCCGTTCATCGCAGTGATGACCTCGGGCACATCGCCTGCCAAAACGGCTCTCATCGAACGTGAGGGCGGACGATGCCACTTTGTCGAGCGTGCGTCGGATGTCTACGACGAGGCACTGCGACTCGAGCGCGAGCTCGGCGGACATTTCATCGACCAGTTCACGATGGCCGAACGCGCAACCGACTGGCGCGGCAACAACAACATCGCCGAGTCGATCTTCGCGCAGATGGCCACCGAGGATCACCCGGTGCCCACATGGATCGTGGTCGGTGCAGGCACCGGCGGAACGTCGGCGACGCTCGGCCGTTATCTCCGCTACCGCCGACACCCCACCTGGTTGGCCGTCGTCGATCCCGAGAACTCAGTGTTCCTGCCGGCCTACGAGAGTGGTGACGGGTCCCTGCGGTCGGAGACCGGATCGCGGATCGAAGGCATCGGGCGACCCCGCGTCGAACCCTCGTTCGTGTCGCAGGTGATCGACCGCATGATCGGTGTACCCGACGCCGCGTCGATCGCCGCCGCCCGTCACCTCTCGGATCGGTTGGGACGCCGTGTCGGGGGTTCGACCGGCACGAATATGTGGGGTGTCGCGCAGGTGATCTCCGAGATGGTGGCACAGCGTCAGGCCGGCAGCGTCGTCACACTGCTGTGTGACTCCGGGGACCGTTACGCGACAACCTATTTCGACGACGACTGGGTCGCCGCGCAGGGCTTCGACCTCACCGCACCGACCGCAGTGCTCGACGAGTTCTACCGCACGGGGGAGTGGACGGGCTGATCGGGCACACTGATTGTCGGCAGAATCGATGAGCGCTGGGAGGGCTGATGGCTGAGACGATCGAGATGTTGGCGGTGGCCATATGACGGTCATCGTCGGCTGCGACCTCGTCGACGTTGCCGACATCGAGGAATCGATCGACCGATTCGGCGATCGTTATCTGACCCGGGTGTTCACCGACGCGGAGATCGCTCACTGCGACGGGCCGAATCGCGCGCAGCGTCTCGGCGCGCGATTCGCGGCGAAGGAGTCGGTGATCAAGACATTGGGCATCGTCGACGACGCGACACCGTTGCGCGAGATCGAAGTCGTCATGAACGGTGCCGTACCCGGCATAGCCCTGGCGGGTGGGATGGCTGCGCTCGCCGAGAGCAGAGCATGGCGGAATCCGTCGCTGTCACTGTCGCATACGTCGACGCACGCCATGGCGACCGTCGTCGTCCAAGTCGGGATGTGACAGCGGGGGTGTGACGGGGAACACCGTGTGTCGCCTACCATCGGCGAGGTGGCCGACTGTGTGGTGAGGGCGGAAGCGCTGGTTCGCGAATATCGACTCGGCGATGAGCGGGTCCGTGCGCTCGACGGACTGAACCTCTCGCTCGACGGCGGACAGTTCGTGTCCATCGTCGGTCCGTCCGGCGCCGGCAAGAGCACGCTGCTGCACATCATCGGCGCCCTGGATACCCCGACGTCGGGCTCCATCGAGGTCGACGGCGTCGACCTCGCGTCACTCGACGACAATGCCGCGTCCGCTTTTCGACGGCACCGCGTCGGGTTCGTGTTCCAGTTCTTCAACCTCGTGCCGACGATGTCGGCGTGGGAGAACGTAGCTCTCCCACGACTTCTCGACAGTCAATCGCTGCGATGGGCCAAACCGCGGGCCGTCGAACTCCTCGACAGCGTCGGACTCGGCAACAGGGTCGACCATCGACCGTCGGAGCTGTCGGGCGGCCAGATGCAACGCGTGGCCATCGCGCGATCGCTGATGATGGAGCCGTCCATCCTGCTCGCCGACGAACCGACCGGGAACCTCGACTCGCACACCGGAGAATCGGTCCTCCAGCTGCTGTCCGAGGTTGCCCACGACGCGCCGAACCGGCTGGTGATCATGGTGACGCACGATCCACATGCTGCCGATGTCGCCGACACCACGATCACGGTGCGAGACGGCAGGATCGCAGCTCAGGACGAGGCGTAGTGTCGTCGAGACCGGTGCGGTCGCCGCTCGCTGCACTCACCCGCGTGCGCGTGCTCAACCTGCGCGAGCTGCGCGACCACAAGCTGCGCGTGCTCACATCGTTGATCGTGGTGGCGGTGTCGTCGGCGCTGCTGATCGCAGTGCTCGGCACGTACGGCTCGCTCACGGAGTCGATCCGCGATTTCGACTCCGCCATCAACGGAGTGGCCCAGCTCGAGGTTGCCTCGATCGCCGACTCGGGCATCGACGAGTCGCTGGTGGGCGAGATCCGCGCGGGGGCGTCGGACGCGAAGGCTGTCGTTCCCGTTATCCGCGGAACCGCCGTGGTCGGCGATCGGCGGATTGCGCTGGTGGGGTCCGACTTTCGTGCGACCGCTCTCGGTTCGGCCGTCCAGCAGGCCGCGGAGACGGGGCTGAAGGCTGACGATCTCGACGACGGCGTCGTCGTCGGCGCCGACACCGGACTTCGCCTCGGAGAGCGCATCTCGGTCAACGGTATCGATGTGCGCGTGGTCCGTGTCGTCGACAGCGGGGGCGGTGGTGGACTCAACAACGGCGACTTCATGTTCGCCTATCTCGGCCTGGCTCAACGGTTGACGGGTCTCGAGGGCAGGGTCTCGTCCATTCTGATCGTCGCGCGACCGGGGACCGATCACGGCCGACTCGACGCAGAGGTCAAGCGTGTCGTGGCTGGTCGCGCCGTGGTCGTCGACCCGGGTTTCCGCGCCAAACAGGCAGAGGTGGCGGGGTCGGTCACGCGTGATTCGACGCTCCTCGTGTCGCTCATCTCTCTCGTCATCGCCGCGTTCCTCGTGTTCAACACCATGAACATGGCGGTGGCGTCGCGACGCCAGTCGTTGGCGATGGTCCGTGCGTTGGGCGCCAAGCGTTCTCATTTGGTGGGTGATCTGCTCGTCGAGGCGGCGGTCTTCGGCTTCGTCGGCGGTGCGATCGGCGTACCGATCGGAATTCTCGCGGGGCGGTGGGCGATTTCGCGCGTTCCCGCGGCGACACGGGACTCGGTCTCGATCGCCGTCGACTACCACCTGCCGTCGTATGCGCCGATCGTTGCGGTGGTTGCCTGCGTGTTGGCGTGTGTGGCGGCGACATCGCTTGCAGCGAGGTCGGTGTTCGCGGTGTCGCCGGTGGAGGCGATGGTCTCGGGCGAGGTCGCTGACGCCCAGCCTCAGCGCGGGCCGCTGACATGGTTGGCGGCCGTCGGTGGCGTGGCGCTGCTCGTCGGATCATGGTTCATCGCGGTCGACGTTCCGGGACGTCCGGCGATCATCGCCGGAGCTGTGTATGCGGTTGGGGCTCTTCTGATCTGTTATGCCCTT
>NZ_BAFB01000045.1 GCF_000248075.1 Gordonia otitidis NBRC 100426
TGTGACTTCGTCCGCTCATTGGCGGGGATCTTCCGACGCTCGATGGCGGCCCCGTCGTTGTGGCTCCGGAGCGATGACTGCGGGACGGCGTCCCGCAAGACGATCGCCAACACGTAGCGGGAACGGTGAGCCCCCTTCTGTTTTGGACCGACGATCTGTCAGCAGGCGCTGGTTGAAGCCTTATCGCGAACTCCGCGGCTTGTCATGAGAGCTACACCGGCAAGGGCCGTCCAGAGGCTAAGCGTGTCAAAGGAGATCCGTTCGGCGCCGCCGAGCCCCAACCAAGGCACCTCGGCCCCCTCCAGCGCCGCGAGGAACGCTGCGAACCCGACTATTGACACCACCAAGGCCACAATTGTGAGCTGGCGGAAGCGCCCCGGCCCAGCAGCTGCGGCGAGCATGCCCATTGCCAGCCACTGTGCGACCGCTTGGCCGAGTGCGGCACTATCGTGCGCCCCGGGATATATGTCCCACGGCGCCAGGCCGACGATCGAGACCAAGAGCCCGGTCAGCGCCATCAAGATCATCCCAGCTCGACCTGAGCGGCTGTCCCACCAGCCGTACATCAAGATCGCGCCGATCATGATCAGCACACCGGATGCGGCCATGCCGGCGTTGAACAGCGGATGCCATGGAGAGCAAACGTCGCGCACCTGTTGGCCCTGTTCGGAGAATTGCCCACAACCGACGACCCCGAGGTCGCTGATGGCGTTGTGCGTCACCGAGTACCCCTGGGGCCACCGCAGCGCGACCAGCAGCTGCACAGGGAATATCACAGCGCTGGCCATCCAAGCCACGGCTCCGGCGCGGTATCGATTCACTACGTCCCCTCATGTACCATACGAACGTATGGATACCGTAGCAATGACCGGAAGTGGCCGCAACTCCGTCCGGGAGCTGGTGATGGACGCTGTCGTGCAAGTGCTGGTCCGTGACGGTCTTGACGGCCTGTCAGTGCGGCGAGTGGCTGCTGAGGCAGGTGTCTCTATTGGTGCCGTTCAGTATCATTTCGCCACCAAGGATGCTCTGTTGGTCGCCGCCGCCAATCACGTAACCGCCCAGTTCAAGTCGCGTGCTGAAGAGTTGACCCATCGGGTGCTGGCCGAGGAGGGGGCAGCTGCTGCATTCCTCGCCTTCTGTCAACTCCTGGCCAACGCGATTGAGGCTCCCGATGGAGAGGCCGGGGACACTAACGCCACGATCGTCTGGTTGTGGTTCGCAGCGAAGGCTACGCAGTGTGGCGCCGTCGCCGATGCCTTTGCTGCCGGATGGTCACTGACAGAGAACTACCTGCGCGGCCTCATCGCCGACCTCTTCCCACAGCTCGACGCGGCCGAGGAAGCCGGGCATCTGCTCGCCGTCCTCGACGGTCTCGCAGTCGCTCGAGCCTCCGAGCCCGACCGGATGCCGCCGCACCGCGCCGCCACCATCGTCCGTCGCCACTTCGCCCACCTGAGCGGCGGAGATCCGGCCAGTTGACCGAGAGGTGGCGTGCATCCCACATGGGGAACCCACCTCGGCCTGCCGCATCACACGGCAAACGAGCTCGACCCCGAAACGACCACGCATCTTGTCGACGAACGCGATCATCTCTACGAGGGGCGGCCGAGCTCGGTCGCGAAAAACATGCTCACTGACCGGAGGATCTCGTTCGCCTTCTCCAACTCGACGATCTGCTTCTTCAATCGCATACTCGACATCAACAAGCAAACGCGCCTCATCCCCGAGGCCGTCGACGCCGCCCAAGAAGCACTCCTCATCGGACGATAATCGACGCGGGAACCACGACACTTATCGCCGCAAGTCACA
>NZ_BAFB01000044.1 GCF_000248075.1 Gordonia otitidis NBRC 100426
GGATCGCTCGTCGATGATGATGGGCTACGCGGGCTGCTACTCGAGCTTCCTCAAGCACGCCGAAGGTCATGCGGAACGATACGGCGTCTCGGCGGCCGACATCCTGCTCGAGGCGGGTAACCGCAAGCTCGTGGGTGGTCAGGAAGATCAACTGATCGACATCGCCCTCGAACTCAAGAAGAAGATCGACGCGAACGCCGGCGTCTGAGGGGTTGTAGGCGTTCGCACACGCGGTCCGAACTTGCAGACGCGGCTGGTACACCGACCGCGTCTGCAAGTTCGAGACGCGTCTGGAACCGGCGCGCAGTGGGGCAGGTCAGGCGGCGCCCAGTTCCAGCGTGGTCAGCCACTGTCGGACCGTAGCGGCGACCGTGCCGCGTTCCAGGTCGGCCCAGGTCCAACGGATCACCATGACGCCGAGTCGGCGCAGCCTGTCCTCGCGCTTCTTCTCGCGCACCACGGCGTCGGTGGCATCCTCACCTTCGCGTAAGTACTTCTGATACTTCACCTTTCCGTCGAACTCTCCGACGAGCCTGCCCGCCCAGTCGAAGTCGGAACGTGCGACGAACCCGTCGCGATCCCGGAACTCGTGCTGCAGGCGTGGCATCGGCAGGCCTGCCTCGATCATCTGCGCGCGGCACCACGACTCGCCCGGGCTCTCTGCGTTCGCATCGGCGTGGGCGAGCGCGCGACGCGCCTGTCCCACGCCGCGCCGCGTGGCCCGCAGCATCTTCCGCATGACCTCGCGGTCGGCACCCATGCGCAGAGCGGCGTCGAGCACCGCGAGTGCGCCTGCGAAGCCCATCGGGGTCGTGCATGCGATGTCGACGGCTGTTCGCTCGAGCGAACTGACCTGGACTCCGTCGATCTCGACGATCTCGTCGGGCGCGACCACGCCGACGTGCGTGTGCCTGGTGGCGGTGCT
>NZ_BAFB01000043.1 GCF_000248075.1 Gordonia otitidis NBRC 100426
ATGATTACAGGCCCGCATAATTCGACGGTTTCCGAGATTCTTTACCTTTGGGGCCTCGATGTCGATCCCCACCCGAGACAGAGCGTTCAGATAGTCCTCGTAGTTAGAGTTCTGCTTCTGCGGCCGCAGCCGCGCTCGGATCGGGTGTCGAAGGATCAGTTGACGTCGGAGATTTGTCAAATCTGTTAGGTCGTCCTCATCGAGTTCAACGCGATGGGACTCCAGACAACCGTGAATGGCCGCGAGCAACAGCGACAGCGTCGTCATCCGTTGCTGCCCATCAATGAGTTCAAGCACGGTCTCTTTGGTGGAGTTTTCAGTCTGATTGACGCAGATGATTGTCCCGAGAAAGTGCCCCGAGTCACCTACTGTGTCGAGGAAGTCATCGAACAGGTCATCCCACTGCTGCTTGGTCCAGGAGTATTCTCGCTGGTAGGTCGGTACGCGATACACAACGGCGTTCTCTGGGCTGAGCAGGGTATACACCGGAACATTGTCAACCGATTTGATCATTCTTCACTCCAATTAGGGCGGGGAATCGTCGCGGGTCTCCACCGACTTCGATTTGCAGATGTTCGCCTCATACCAGTTTGCGGGCGTGGTCGAGGTGGGCAGTGAACTGTTTCGTCTTGCGCTTACGTCCAAAGGTTCGGAGGGTCGCAGCGTCGAGGTCGGCGTCGCTGATCTTCGGGTTGTCGGCTCGAAGCAAGCGCATCGCGTTGGCGACCTCGGCGGGGCTGATCTCAGTGAACGGTCGGTCGACAGTGCTGTCGTTGGGCCGGAACTCAGCCCATGTTGCTGGATCGAGATCGGTTGGCCAGACGCACTTTTCGCCATCGATGACCAGCCCGGTCTGTTTTATCTGGTAGATCAGCTTCTTCTCGCGCGCCGGCCAAAGCCGTCGCACTCCAAAGGATGCAGCTGTGAGCTGGGCCAGCCGATTGATGTGGATCGGGCCTTCGAACTCGGCGATCTCAGTCGCGACAGCACGGACCTGTTCCTTGGCGACCTTCTTCGGCAAGGCATCGAGAACATCAACATCACCGACCACGACGACTGTCCACGGTTCGAACTCCGACCGTCCGGAGCCGATGGTTGGGGTGCTCGCAGAGTCGGAGCGCTTCAACACGGCAGGGTCTGGGCGGACGACGTCCGAGTCCGGCTCAGCTTCGGCATCGGGCTCCGGCGCCTCGGTGTGCTGTTGCGGAGGCGTCGGTGCGACGTGCTCAGCGACAACTTTCGCCTCGACCAAGGCGTCGAAGGCTTCGTCACGAAGCTTTCGCGCATCGGCGGCACCCTGGTCGTCACCGAAGTGCTCTAGGAGTCGTACCGCGAAATCGTTTGCGCGCCAGGCATCCAATGTAGTCAGGTCATCATGGTGTGCCCACCGGTTTCGGACAATCCGCAGTTCGTTGCCGAGAGTGGTGACCACGCGTGTGTAGTCATCAAACGGGAACCCGAGTTTGCCGAGGCGTTCGGTGATCATTCTGAGTTGCGATTGCAGGTCGGCAGCAGAGTAAGACTTGGGTGGTTTGCCCTTCATCTTGTCGAGCTCACTCAGGACTGTCGGCCATGGAAGGCCGCTGAGGCTGGGCGCCAACTTGGTGCCAATGATCGGGTCGAGTCGTTGCGCGAGGTGGTGCAGGCTTTGATCGACGGAGTAGCGTGCATCGAAGGTCACTGTGCTGTCTCCTCAAGTGCCCGTGTACCTTTCACGGCGAGCCAGGTCACGAGGCGGACTTCGTGCTTCTCGACATCGGGGAGGGGTTCGCGTGGCTGTGGTGCGCTGATTCCGGCCTCGTCGAGCACCTCGGTGATGAGCTTGATGCGTTCCTCGTCAGTGCGACCTTGGTTGATTGCCCCGCGGACCTGGCGCGACACTTTGGCGGAGGGGACGCTGCGTAGGCGATTGGCGAGCGCGATTTGAGCGTCCCTGCCCAGGTATCCACCTCTCTTGAACACGAGTGCGTATGCGTCCCGGAAGGACAGTGGCAGGTCGGGTTGGAA
>NZ_BAFB01000042.1 GCF_000248075.1 Gordonia otitidis NBRC 100426
GTTGCTGACACTGCTGCTCGTGCAGGGATATTCGGATCTGGCCGATTCCGTCGACGACGCCGCCGACTACGCCGCCGACGAACCCCTCGACAGCGATACCGATCGGATCGGAGGTGACCGGATAGGAGGCGACCGGGGCGGAGGTGACCGGGGCGACGGGCCGGAGCCCGCAGGCGACTCCCGTGTGCCATCACGAGAGAGATTGCGGCGCATGGCATTGGCGATGCGCGCGTGGGCCATCGCCGATCCTGCCCGATGGGCACTGCTGTACGGCAGCCCGGTGCCCGGCTACGCGGCGCCCGCCGAACGCACGGTCGGGCCCGGGACGCGCGTCATCGCACGCCTGCTGACCGAGTTCGACGCCGCGTGGCGCCGTGGTGAGCTCCGCGAGGGCGCACCGGCGACGGTAGATGCCGGCGCGCAACTGACGGCGGACTTCGACGCCGTGCGCCGCGAATTCGGCTCCGCACTACCGGATTCGGTGATGGTAGGCGCCATCACGCTGTGGGCCACCATGATCGGCGGCATCAGCCTCGAGGTGTTCGGGCAGTACGGCGCCGACACGTTCGCTCGCCCCGACGTCCTGTTCGCAGCGCAGATCGACGCCGTGCTGTCGACGTTGTTCGTCGGGTAGCTCAGCTCGCCTTGCGGATGTCGGCTGTGCCGCCGTCACCCAGTTCCGTCGCGCCCGGCGCGGCGTCGTCGGCGCATTCGACGACGAACGACGTGGCGAGCACTTCGCCGGCGATCATGTCTGCGTGCAGTCGAGCCCACTCGAGTCGTCCACGGGGCACCACGAACCGCACCTCGATTCGATCGGAGACGTCGAGTCCCAGACCGCGCCGCGCCTCCTGGAGCTCGCGAACGCGGTCCTTGGCCCACCCCTCGGCTTCGAGATCCTCGGTCACGTTCGTGTCGAGGACGACGAGCCCGCCGCCTCCGGGAAGTTCGGCGGTCGAGTCCGGCTCCTCTGCGACGAGTTTCCTGCTGTACTCGCCGGGCAGGAGGTCGATGCCGTCGACGGACACCACCTCGGTGCCGTCGTCGGTGGTCCGAACAGTCCAGTTGCCCGCTTTGACGGCCTTGATGACGCGCTGTACGTCTTTGCCCAGACGTGGACCGGCAGCACGCGCGTTGACCGCGAGCTCATAGTGGCCGTAGCGGTCTGCCGCGGTCGACAACTCCACCGACTTGACATTCATCTCGTCGGCGATCAGGTCCGTGTACGGCGCGAGTCGCTCAGCGTTCGGCGAGGCGACGGTCAACTGCGGCAACGGAAGACGCACGCGCAGCTTGTTGGCCTTGCGCACGCTCGACGCTGTGGAACAGACGGCCTGCACGTCGTCCATGGCGGCAACCAGGTCCGGATCGCCCGGCGACTCGTCGCTCGTCGGCCAGTCGGTCAGGTGCACAGATCGCCCACCGGTCAATCCCCGCCAGATCGCCTCCGTCGCCAACGGGAGCAGGGGCGCGGCAAGACGACTCGCCACCTCGAGCACGGTGTAGAGAGTGTCGAAAGCGTCCGCATCCTCGTCCTGCCCAGCCCAGAAACGTGCGCGCGATCGACGCACGTACCAGTTGGTCAGCGACTCGACGAACTCACGGAATGCCTCACATGCCCCGGAGACGTCGTAGACGTCGAGCGCCTCGGTCATCGCGTCGCGGGTGACCGCGAGCTTCGCGAGGATGTAGCGGTCGAGCACATTCGACGAATCGGTGCGCCACGTGGCAGGTCGATCCGCGTAGAGCTGCAGGAAGCTGTACGCGTTCCACAGCGGCAGAAGCGCCTGCCGCACACCTTCGCGGATTCCCTTCTCGGTGACCACGAGGTTGCCGCCACGCAGGATGGGCGATGCCATGAGGAACCATCGCATCGCATCGCTGCCGTCGCGGTCGAACACCTCGTTGACATCGGGATAGTTGCGCTTGGACTTCGACATCTTCTGCCCGTCGTCACCAAGCACGATGCCATGTGCGGCAACTGTCTTGAACGCCGGACGATCGAAGAGTGCGGTCGCGAGCACGTGCAGATTGTAGAACCAGCCGCGGGTCTGGCCGTTGTACTCGACGATGAAGTCACCCGGATTGTGCGCGGACTCCGTGTCGGTTCCGTCGAACCAATCGGCGTTCTCGAACGGATAGTGGACCTGCGCATACGGCATCGATCCGGACTCGAACCAGCAATCGAGAACCTCCGGTACCCGACGCATCGTCGAATTACCGGTCGGGTCGTCGGGATTCGGCCGGGTCAGCTCGTCGATGTAGGGCCTGTGCAGGTTGTCCGGCCGCACCCCGAAATCGCGTTCGAGTTCGTCGAGCGAGCCGTACACGTCGGTGCGCGGGTGCTCCGGATCGTCGGATACCCAGACGGGGATCGGCGCGCCCCAGTAGCGGTTCCGGCTGATGTTCCAGTCCCGTGCACCCTCGAGCCACTTGCCGAACTGCCCGTCGCGGATGTGCGCAGGCGACCAGGTGATCTGCTTGTTCAATTCGATCATGCGATCCTTGATCGGGTCGACCGCCACGAACCACGACGGAACCGCCATGTAGATCAAGGGTTTTCCCGATCGCCACGAGTGGGGATAGGAGTGTTCGATCGTCTCGTGCCGCAGTATGCGCCCGACCTCCTTGAGGTCCTTGATGATCACCGGATTGGCGTCGAACACCATCAGCCCCTCATACGGCGGCACCATCGACGTGAATCGCCCACCGGCGTCGAGTGGCTGCACCACGTCGATGCCGTTGGCGGTTGCCAACTCCATGTCCTCCTCACCGAAAGCGGGTGCGAGATGGACGATTCCGGTTCCGCTGTCGGTCGTGACGTAGTCGCCGAGCAACACGCGGTGCGCATTCGGGTGGCCGAGGAAGAAATCGAACGGAGGCGTGTAGGCGAGCCCCTCGAGCTGACGTCCGTGGTAGCTACCGAGCACCTGCGGGTCGACGATCTCCTTGGCGTAACCGGCCAGCAACGGCTCGGCGAGGAGATACTCCTGCCCGTCGGCGGCACGAACATGGACGTAGGTGACGTCCGGATTCACAGCGATCGCGAGGTTCGACGGCAGCGTCCACGGTGTCGTCGTCCAGATGAGCGCGTTGACGCCGTCGAGTTCGGACAATGGGCTGTCGGACGCCACGACGAGCGGCATCCGAACCGTGACCGCGGGATCCTGGCGCATGCGGTAGGCGTCGTCGAGCTTGGATTCCTGGTTGCTCAGCGGGGTCTGCTCGTACCAGGAATACGGCAACACGCGGTAGCCCTGGTAGATGAGCCCCTTGTCCCAGAGTCGCTTGAACGCCCACATGACCGACTCCATGAAGTCGATGTCGAGCGTCTTGTAATCGTTGTCGAAATCGACCCACCGGGCCTGTCGGGTGACGTAGTCGCGCCACTCGCCGGTATACCGCAGCACCGAATCACGGCAGAAGTCGTTGAACTTCTCGACGCCCATCTTCTCGATCTCCGACTTGTCGGTGATCCCGAGTTGACGTTCGGCTTCGAGTTCTGCGGGCAGACCGTGGGTGTCCCAACCGAAACGGCGCTCGACCTTCTTGCCCCGCATCGTCTGGTACCGGGGTACCAGATCTTTCACGTACCCGGTCAACAGGTGGCCGTAGTGCGGCAGACCGTTGGCGAACGGCGGACCGTCGTAGAACACGAACTCAGGTGCGTCGGCGCGGTTGGCGATCGATGCCGCGAACGTGTCGTCGTTCTTCCAGTAGTCGAGGACGTTGATCTCGACGTCGGGAAATGAGGGTGTGCCACTGCGCATGCCGTCGGTCATGTCGACCACGGGGTACACCCGTGTGCTGGATTCTGTCTGGTCGCTCACGCTGGCTCCTCGTGCCTGGCTCGCACGTCCACGCCTGGACGTATCCATCTGCTCGGCACGGGGACGCACGAATGGTGCGCGGTACCACCCCGCTTGCGTCGGTTCGACCGACGCCTCTCGTGGTCCTCTCGGATCGGTGGTCGTCTGACGACAACACACGTTTCAGAATCCGAATGGACCGGCGGCTGTCACGGGCCGCGCCCGCCCGGTTCTACTGAGAAACCAGCCCCGACGACGCGTCGGGTGGTGTCTGTTCTTCCAGGTGCTCCCCGGTGATGGCCGGATCGTCGCGACCTCAGTGTAGCGGTCGAACCGACTGTGTCGAAAGCCGAAGCGAACACCGAGGGCGTCATTCGAGGGAGGACGTCAGTCGAGTGGAGGACGCCAGTTGGGATCAAGAGGATCGAATCGTGCCGTTCCGCTACCCGTTTCACGCTCGGGCGTGTCCCATTGGCGATCGGACGGCTGCTGCTCCTCGCGATTCACCTGCTGCCCCTCGGATGGTGCCTGCGGAGCCCTCCCCGGGTACTGGCCGGGCGACTGTTGGCCGCGGCCCTGATCCGTCGTTCCCGGGCCGGCTGCCCACTGCCGGGGTGGTTGCCCGCCGGCAGGCCCCTGCTGCGGGTAGGCCCGCTGCTGACCGGGAGGTACGTGCCGCGGCGCCTGCGGGGGCGGCATCTGCGGCGCGCCCGACTGGGACTGAGGGGATTGGGACTGGGGGGACTGGGACTGGGGTGGACGAGTCCCCGGCGGCTGCGCACCGAATCCACCCGTCACGGGATCATTGCCGACTGCACGCAGGTAATCGGTGTAATCACCCTCCCGCGCACCGGGGGCCGGATCTGCCGAGGCATCGCGTCCCGAGGCACCGTGTGCACTGTCTCCGACAGCACCAGCACTACCGGGCGCGGAGTCGGGCCGCTCCCCCGGATGCTGCCCGCCGGGCTTGATCACGCCTTCCCACGACGACGGGGGGCCCTCGCGCCGCGCGGGAGGGGATTCGCGCCGCGCGGGGCCTGTGGGCACCGATCCGCCCGAATCGGGCCCTGAGGAAGGTCGGGAGCCACGGACTGCATCACCATCGCGATCACCGCCGACGTCTCGGTCGCGGGCCGGGTCGTCACGTTCGACTGCAGCACCACCGCCCTCGACCCCGGCGTCGGAGTCGTCGCCGACCGCCGGGCGCCCGTCGAACTCGGCGTCCACGCTCGAACTGTCGTCCCTGCGCCCTGAGCCGATGATGTCGACGATCAGAAAAGCCAAGCCGATCAAGCAGACGACGATGCACGCCACCGCCAGCCACACCGTGCCGGTGATCAACCCGACGATGAGCAGCACGAAGCCAACGAGGGTGGCTGCGAGCGCCAGACTCAGCACGTCATCTGCCTAATGACCGTCCGCCGGCACCGATCAGCTCTGCGAGTAGCTGCTGAAGCCGCCGTTACCGGGATCCGACGAGAACGACTGGTCGGAGCGCCCGTTCTCGACAGGTGCGGCACTGCCGCGCTGCTGCAGCTCTTCGAGCTGGGACTCGAGATAGGTCTTAAGGCGTGTGCGGTACTCACGCTCGAACGTCTTGAGCTGCTCGATACGTCCCTCGAGGACGCCGCGCTGCTGATTGATCGTGCCCATGATCTCGCTGTGCTTACGCTCGGCGTCGCTCTGCAGCGCGTCGGCACGTTCCTGCGCCTGACGCAGCTGAGCCTCCGACCGCGTCTGCGAGTCGGCGAGGATCGCTTCGGACCGCTGACGCGAATCGTTCAGCAGGGCGTCGGACTTCGTCTGCGCCTCGGACACCATGGCGTCCGCACGCGAGCGGGCATCCGCGAGCAACGTGTCGGCTTCTTGTCGAGCCGAACCCGTCAGACGATCGGCGGTGTCCTGTGCGAGAGCGAGAACCCGAGCAGCTCGGATGTTCGCGTCGTCGTCGGACAGGGACTCCGACGAGGAGGATGCATCAGCAGTGCCGCTGCCGGCCTTCGCGTCGGCGAGCTCGCCCTCGAGCTCTTCGACGCGCTGCTTGAGGTCGCTGTTCTCTTCGATCAGGCGAGCGAGCTCAGCTTCGACGAAGTCGAGGAACTGATCGACCTCGTCCTCGTTGTAGCCGCGCTTACCGATCGGCGGTTTGCTGAACGCGACGTTGTGCACATCAGCTGGTGTCAGCCGCATGTCGGTTCCCCTCATTGTCGTTAGAGCGTTGGGTCGGCTCGAGCTTGGTGTCGTTCGAGCTTGGTCTTCAGTTGGGCGGATACGTCACAGCCTATGTGTACAGACTGTCACTCAATATTCATACCAGTCAAAATCCGTAACTGGCGTCTCATCCTGTCACATCTGAACCGCTTGTCGCATATGTTCGATGCCGTCCTGCAATGCAACAGTCACTCGATGATGACACTCAACGGTAGAACATCGGCTCGACGAGCGGCAGTCAGATCATGACGTCGGGTCATGTTCAAGCGACGTTCACCGAGCACCCGAGCCCCGATCGGCTGGTCAGAGGAGTGCGCTCGCCAGCGCCGACGCCGCGGCGTTGTTGGCCAGTCCGCGCATGACCGACATGAGGATGAGTACGACGATCATCACGATCATCAACGAGAGATCGAGTCGAACCGGACCGAGCGGAATCGGAGGCAGGATGCGCCGAAGGGCTTTGATCGGCGGGTCGGTGACGGTGAACACCGCTTCGATGATCACGACCGCGATCCCCGTCGGCCGCCACTCACGCGCGAAGGTGCGAACCAACTCGATGACAAGGCGCGCAAGCAGCAGCAGCCAGTAGATGAACAGCACGTAGTAGAGGACTTCGAACAGAATCGCCACGAGTCAAGAGTGCCTGATATGTCGGGCACGCCGCACATCCGGTCCGAAGTGACCGGGCTGCGAGCGCGCTGAATGGGTACCGACCGACATTCGGCGGGCGCACCGTGTAGGTCCGCCCGCCGAATGACACGGGTCAGCTGTGGTTGTAGAAACCTGTCGCGGCGATCTTCTTGCGGTCCTCCGCTGACACGTCGATGTCGGCGGGCGAGAGCAGGAACACCTTGGTCGCGACCTTGTCGAACGAGCCCCGCAGCGCGAACGCCAGGCCTGCCGCGAAATCCACGAGCCGCTTCGCATCGTCGTTGCTCATGTCGACGAGGTCCATGATGACCGGGTTGCCGTCGCGGAACCGCTCGCCGATCGTCCGTGCCTCGCCGTAGTCGGCGGGACGCAGTGTGGTGATCTTGTGCAGCGGCCCGTCGGCGAACACCTGCTCGAGATCGGGCGCCGCGGACGCCGACGACGGAGCCGCGGAACGCAGCGGAACCGAACTCGAGCGCTGCAGCGGCTCGAGTCGGGGCACCACCCGCGGCCTCTCGACGGGGTCGGAGTGACGCGGACCCGCGTAGGTGTAGTCACCCTGGTAGCCCTGCTCGTACCCCGGAGCGGAATCGAAGCCGGGGCCGAAACGCCGCTCCTCGTAGGCCATGTCGGGGCCATCGCGGTAACCCGATTCGGCATAGGGATCGCCGTAACCGTCACGCATCGGCGCGTCGCCGTAGTAGTCGTCGCGGTACGCGCGCTCTCGTGATGCCGAGCGGACCGGACCGGGTCCCGGCTCATCGAAATAGTCGTCCTCGTACTCGCTCGGAGGCACCATGCCGAAATATGCCTTGAACTTCTGCATCGTGGTCATTGGGGGCCTCTCTGTCATCCGACACCTGCGGCGGGTTCACGGGTGTTGTCAGTGTGGAGTTTGTTCTCGTTGGTTCGCGTGTGACCAATGTGATTAGTGAGAGACTATCGGCCGCGGGCCCATGATTGCGGTTCCGACACGCACGCATGTCGATCCGTGTGCCACAGCGCTCTCGAGGTCAGCGGACATACCTGCAGAGAGTCCCGTCGCCTGCGGATACCGCGACCGAAATCTTTCATGCGCCTGCGCGGTTCGCGCCATCCAGTCGTCGACCTCACCGTCGAGTGGCGCGATGACCATCAGGCCTCGCAACGCGAGCGCGTCGCTCGCCTCGACCCGATCGGCGAGTTCCGGTAGCTCGGATTCGAGCGCACCTCCCCGTGTCGGGTCACCGTCGAGGCTCAGTTGCAGGTAGACCCCGACGGGCGCGACCCGTTCACCGTCGTCGAGCGCGGCCGCACTCGACGACGCCAGGTGGTCGATCAGCTTGGCACGATCCACCGAGTGCACCGCGCGTGCCCACCGCGCTATCGATCGCGCTTTCTTGGTCTGCACAGAGCCGATCATGTCGAACGCGACGTCGTCGGTACCGCGACCTTCTGCTGCGCTCGTTGCGCGCACCTCGCCGACCTTGCGGCTCGCCTCAGGCTCGCGGGACTCGCCGAACTCCCTCTCCCCCAACGTGATCAGCCGCTGCACGTCGTCTGCCGGAAAGAACTTGGTCACGACGAGCAGTGTCACATCTCCTGCTGGTCGCGCGGCAGCCCGCACCGCGGCGTCGAGTCGCGCGCGGACGGCGGAGAGTGACTCGGCGAGTTGCGCCGTGCGTTCGTCGGTGGCGGAGCTCACGGCGCTAAGCTCCCTGTGGTTCCCGGATCCCCTGTCGGTCCCGGATCCCCTGTCGAGAACGGATCCCCCGATGCCGCCGAATCCGCTTGTGCGTCAGAGTCGTCGGACTCGGTGGGAGCATCCGGATCGATCCAGATGACGGACGCCAGTCGGCCGGTGGGCGCGCCTCGCCGATGGCTGAACAGATGCGGATCCTCGATCGTGCAGCGCGGGTCCTCCGCGACGGCAGCCACGGCTGCAGCCAGCAATTGACGCCGCAGACCAGCCCGCAGATCGAGTCCGGTGGTGCGTTTGTCGGTGAGGCATGCACTGCCCGGCAGATGCTCTTCGACGTCGCGCTGCATCTCGGGTGGGACCTCGTACTGTCGTCCGCACGCTGCCGGACCGAGGAAGGCGCCGATCCGCTCCGGGCGTGCGCCCAGCGACATCATCACCCGCAGCGTCTCCGGGATGATGCCGATGCGGGCACCGACCCGTCCCGCATGCACTCCGGCGATCACGCCCGCCTCGTCGTCACTGAGGAGAAGCGGTACGCAGTCGGCGCTGAGGACCGCGAGTGCCAGGCCCGGGGTTGTGGTCACCAACGCATCGGTGGCCTCCACGGGGTGGCCGACGGGACCATCGACCACGGCGACGTTGCGGCTGTGGATCTGTTCCATCCACACGAGGTGATCGGGCGCCACGCCGAGCTGCGAAGCGAGGCGAGCCCTGTTGGCCGCTACCGCGTCCGGATCGTCACCGACATGATCTCCCAGATTGAACGTGTCGTACGGCGCCCGGGAGACACCCCCGTCCCTGGTGGTCACCACACGGCGCACCCGGGGTCTGCTCGACCCGCTCACGTCGTCAGCGCTTCATGAAGGACGGCACGTCGACGTCGTCGTCGTCGAGCGTGACGCTGTTACGTCGCGGCGGAGACGCCGGACGATCGGCGAACGGGTCGCCACCCTCCTGGGGCATCTGTCCGAACAGCGGATCGTTCTTCTCCGCCGGATTCACTGCGCCCGCCTGCCCGGCACCGACGGCCGTCTTCCCGGTCGCCGCCGGTGCGTCGGTGCGCTTGCGCGGGGTTCCGCCGTCGAATCCGGCGGCGATCACCGTCACGCGCACCTCGTCGCCGAGGTTGTCGTCGATGACCGTGCCGAAGATGATGTTGGCGTCCTCGTGCGCGGCCTCCTGGACCTGGGTCGCGGCGTTGTGGATCTCGAACAGACCCAGATCACTGCCACCGGCGATCGACATCAGCACACCGCGCGCACCCTCCATCGACGACTCGAGCAGCGGTGAGTTGATCGCCGCCTCGGCAGCCTTACGCGCACGCTCCTCGCCACGTGCGGAGCCGATACCCATCAACGCCGAGCCGGCATCGCTCATGACGCCCTTGACGTCGGCGAAGTCGACATTGATCAGACCGGGGGTGGTGATGAGATCGGTGATGCCCTGAACACCGTTGAGCAGCACCTCGTCGGCACTGCGGAACGCGTCCATGAGGCTGACCTGCGCGTCGCCCAGCTGCAGCAGACGGTCGTTGGGGATGACGATGAGCGTGTCGCACGACTCGCGCAGAGCCGTGATACCCGCCTCGGCCTGTCCCCCACGACGCTTGCCCTCGAAGCCGAAGGGCCGGGTCACGACACCGACGGTCAGCGCGCCCAACTTGCGCGCGATCGACGCCACCACCGGGGCGCCGCCCGTGCCGGTCCCGCCTCCCTCGCCCGCGGTCACGAACACCATGTCCGCGCCCTTGAGCAGTTCTTCGATCTCGTCGCGAGCATCCTCGGCCGCGCGACGGCCGACCTCGGGATCGGCGCCTGCGCCGAGTCCCCGCGTCGAGTCACGTCCGACATCGAGCTTGACGTCGGCATCGCTCATCAACAACGCCTGGGCGTCGGTGTTGATGGCGATGAACTCAACGCCTTTGAGTCCCTGTTCGATCATCCGGTTGACGGCATTGACGCCGCCGCCGCCGATGCCGACGACCTTGATCACGGCCAGGTAGTTGTGCGGTGGCGTCATGGCGCTCGCCTTCCTTGTCGATACAAAACCCTAAACCTCAACCATAGATTTAGAGTTATGTCAAGTGGTGTGTTGTCGAGAACGCTAGGCATCGCCGGGCCACTGGGCCAGCAAGCGGCGCGGCGTGTCGTGAAGTTGCGTGGAAATCACTCGATCACCGCGTCCTCGCAGGCGGACGCGCACACACCATTCAGCGGTAGGCGGGGAAGTCCGGGCTCGACACGTTGTATTCGGACGCCTTGCGCGGCATCAGATACCCGAGCGTCCGGGCCTTCTCGTCGCCGCGGGTCGAATCGCCCCACACCACCTTGCGGTTGCCCTCGAGCGTGAACTCGATGTCGACGGGCGAGGACGCGTCGACCGCTCTCACCTGCTCGGAGATGTCGTCGGGCAGACCTGCGGTGGCCTTCATGGCGGCCACCGTCGTCGGATCGGACGGTCCGGGGTTCGGTGTGGTGAAGACCGGCAGCGCCGCGTACTCGCCCGGCAGCCCCTTGGTGGTGTAGGTCAGATACGAGACGCCGGTGCGGTCGAGGACGTGCACCTCGTCGCCGTCGACGACACGGGCCGTCGCCCGCCGCTCGACGACGGTGATCCGCAGCGACGACGGGTACTCGCGCTTGACCCGCGCGGATTCGATCGACGGTATGGCCGCGATCCGCTGCGCGACGACGCGCGTGTCGACCTGGAGCAGCGGCGTGCCTGACGCAACGCCCGCTGCGTGGAGTATCTCACCGGTCTGTACACCCTTGGCACCCTCAACCGTGGTCGTCCGCACCGACATCAGCGGGGTGAAGAACGCCACGAGCACGAGCCCGACGACAACGATGACGGCGACCGCCACCCCGAGGAGCATGCGCGCTCCCCGACGTTCCGGCAGGAACCGGGTCACCGGGAGTCCTCGCCCCCGTCGGACGCATGTCGCCGCGTGCCCGGCTCCTCGAGCGCTGCGAGTATCTCGGGGCCCTGCATGGTGATGTCACCGGCGCCGAGGGTGAGCACGATGTCACCTCGTCGCGCGATGCCTGCGACGATGTCGGCGAGACTCGATAGGTCGGGAACGAATCGATGGGGCCGGGTCAGCTGGTCGGTGATGCTTCGGCCGCTCACGCCGGGAATCGGTGCCTCTCGCGCCCCGTAGACGTCCGCGACTATCACCTCGTCCGCGGCGTCGAGCGCCGCTGCGAATTCGTCGGCGAATTCGGCTGTACGCGAATAGAGATGGGGCTGGAACACGGCGATCACCCGGCCATCACGAGCGCCGCCCTCACGAGCATCGCCCTCACGAGTATCGCCGTCACCAGCGACCAGACCCCGGGCGGCCGCCAACACGGCCGCGACCTCGGTGGGGTGATGAGCGTAGTCGTCGTAGACGGCGACACCCGCAGCACGCCCCTTGTATTCGAAACGACGTCGGACCCCACCGAATGCCTCGACGCCTGCGATCACGTCCGCAAGTTCGCCGCCTGCGCGCACGGCACCGAGGACCGCGCCGAGACTGTTGCGCGCCATGTGGATTCCCGGAGTCGTCAGTGTCATGCCGACTTCGACAGGTGAGTCGACGATCGGCTCGGCGAACCGCACCGTCGCGGCCCCGCCGCTACCGTGCGGCGTCCACGACACCAGTGTCGCGGCTGGTGTGACGCCGGGAATCGCGATCTTGTCCGCGTCGGTGCCGTAACCGAGCACCGTGACCCCCCGGGCAGTCAGTTCGGCCGCGCGCCGACGAGCGAGCGCGACTGTCCCCGGGTCGTCGAGACACACGATGAGGGTGCCGCCGGAACGGAGCTTCTCGGTGAACTCGTCGAAGACCGCGACGTAGGCCTCGACGCTGCCGAAGAAGTCTAGGTGGTCGACCTCGATGTTGGTGATCACGACGATGTCCGGCGCGTATTCGAGTAACGACCCATCGCTCTCGTCGGCTTCGGCGACGAAGATGTCGTCGCTCCCGTGATGGGCGTTGGTTCCCGATTCGTTGAGTTCGCCGCCGATGGCGAACGACGGATCGAGCCCCGCGTGCTGCAGCGCGACGACGGACATCGAGGTCGTCGAGGTCTTCCCGTGTGTTCCGGCGACGAGAAGTGTTCGGTGGCCGGCCATCAGTCCCGCGAGAACATGCGGCCGCAACAGGACCGGGATACCGCGCTGACCCGCCGCGACGAGTTCTGGATTCGTCTTGGGTATGGCGGCATGCGTCGTGACCACGACGGTCGGACCGCCGGGCAGCAGGTCGAGTGCTGCGGCGTCGTGTCCGATCGTGATCTGGGCCCCCCGCGCGCGCAGAGCGATGATGCCGCGGCTGGTCTTGGCATCCGACCCGGACACCTGGCCGCCACGCGACAACAGGATGCGCGCGAGACCCGACATTCCGGCGCCGCCGATACCGACCATGTGGACTCGCTGGAGTTGTTCTGGCAGAGGTGCGGCTCCCGGCTCACCGTGTGCTGAGGTCACGTCCTCGATTGTCACCGCTTGGGCGCCGATCCCGTCGAACGAAACGCCGCCCCGCCGTCAACCTCACGGCCGTCGACCTCACTGCGGTCAGCCCCACTGCGGTCAGCCCCACCGCGGTCAGCCCCACCGCCGTCGACCCCACCGCCGTCGACCCCGCCGGTCACGACGGCGCCGCTGGCTGCATCGTCCCGGTCGGTGTTGTCGCCGGACTCGATGTTGTCGCCGGACTCGATGTCAGGGCCGGACTCGATGTCGGGATCGGCCGTGCGGTCGTCAGGTGAGGAAGTGGCGCGCGGCGTCTCGGCGCCTCGCGCGGTGCGTGACCTGCGCCCGAGTCGATGCGACGAGGCCAAATCGAGAGCGGCGCGAGCCACGGCGTTGGCGGCGTCGCCATGTCCGGTCCCTGCCGCCGACACCGACATCGCGGCGAGCCGGGCCGGATCGCCGAGCAGTGCGGGGACCTCACTCGCGACCCAGTCGGCCGTGACCTCGTCGTCGGCCACGAGCACACCGCCGCCCGCCTCGACAACCGGCAACGCGTTGAGCCGCTGTTCGCCGTTCCCGTGTGGCAGCGGCACATAAATCGCGGGGAGACCCGTCGCGGACACCTCGGCCACGGTCATCGCGCCCGAGCGGCACATCACCAGATCCGCGGCCGCGTAGGCGAGATCCATCCGCTTGAGATAGCCGACCGCCCGGTACGGCGGGGCGTCATCGGGTGAGACGGGGTCGATGGTGTTCTTGGGGCCGTACGCGTGCAGCACTCCTATACCGGCGCGTCCCAGCGCATCGGCCGCCCCCGCGACTGCGTCGTTGAGTCGTTGCGCACCCTGCGAACCGCCGAACACGAGCAGCGTCGGCGCATCCTCGTCGAGTCCGAAGTAGTGGCGCGCCTTGGCCCGCAGGCTCGTGCGATCGAGGTCGGCGATCACGCCTCGCACCGGGATACCGACGACCTCGGCGTCGTCGAGTCCCGATCCGTCGACCGCGGCCATCACGGTGTCGGCGAACCGCGCGCCGACCTTGTTCGCGATACCTGCGCTGGCGTTCGCCTCGTGGATCACGATCGGCAGCCGTCGACTCGGCCGCAGATACGCGCGCGCAGCGAGATAAGCGGGCATGGACACATACCCACCGAATCCGACGACGACATCGGCCTTCACGTCGGCCAGTACCCTGCGGGTTGCGAGCACCGACCTCAGCAGCCGTGCCGGAGTCTTCGCGAGTTCGAGTCCGGGCTTACGCGGCAGCGGAACCGGCGGGATGAGGGCGAGGTCGTATCCGCGTTCGGGTACGAGCGTCGTCTCGAGGCCCCGGGACGTGCCGAGAGCGGTGATCCGAGCCGTCGGGTCGAGTCGGTGGACCGCATCGGCGACGGCGAGCGCCGGTTCGATGTGCCCCGCGGTTCCTCCGCCGGCGACCACGACCGACAACCGTGGTGTGCTGCCGGCTGCAGAACGTTGGTCCGTCGGCGTAACCCGTTGTTCGTCCGGATCCATTCGGTCTGCACTCCATTCACATCTGTGTTGTCTCAGGACTGTTCCGGGTCGGGCACATCTGTCGTCGACCCGGTCCAGACCGGGCTCGCAGCGCGACAGCGCGCCCCGTCGTCGCCGCGCAGCACTGCGCACCGTCGTCGCCTCGGGACGGTTCCCGGGCGCCCGGGATCGTCTAGCGACCCCTGCCCGTCCACCGCGGCCCACCCGACATCTTGTCAGCTCTGCCCGCGTGACCCGAATAGCGGCCCGAGGAGACGTGCGGTGTTCCGGCCCGCGCCGACGCCGACGCCGGTTGCTTCGTACCGCGACGCTCCGCCCGGACGCCGCGAGCGCCTGCCGATGGCCGCGGACCGTCGGCGCGCGCATCGCGCGTATGTGCAGCGTTGGGGCGCTCCCCGCGTCCGGAATACCCGACACGGTAGTCGACGCGCACCTGACCCGATCGCGGCGCCCCGCGGCTGTCGGCCGCCGGACTCGATTCGGGCGCGACACCGAAGAACCGCGCGCCGATCGCGCGCCGCCATGCGGGCACCTGGCGCTGACTTCTCGCACGTCCGGCCTGCGACGGCACGGGCCCACGACGTGCATCGAGTCGGTCCCGGGCGCTCTCCGCGCGAGTGGGCGTGTATGCCACCGGCGTCGGCAACCGGAACCATCGGCTGACGCGGCTGCGCTGACCCGTGGTGAGCGCCGCGACCGCCTCGGGCTCGTGCCGTGCCGCGTTGGCCAGTAGGCCGAGCATCGCCAGCACTGTCAGGGTCGACGTTCCGCCTGCCGACAGCAACGGCAACTGGATGCCCGTCACCGGTAGCAGTCCGATGACGTATCCGATGTTGATGAACGCCTGGGCGGTGACCAGCACCGTGATGGTCGAGGTCATGAGTTTCAGGAAGGGATCGGTGCACCGGTGTGCGATCCGGAATCCCGTGAAGGCGAGGACGACGAACAGGAAGACCACCAAAAGTCCACCGATGAGACCGAGTTCCTCGCCGATGATCGCGAAGATGAAGTCGTTGTGCGCGTTGGGCAGGTAGTTCCATTTCGCGCGGCTCTGTCCGAGTCCGACTCCGAACACTCCACCGTTGGCGAGGGCGAACGTCGCCTGTCGGGCCTGGTAGCCCGCGCCTTGCGGGTCGTCGATGCCGCCGAGGAAGCTCATCACGCGCTGCGATCGGTAGCTCTCCACGAGTGCCAAGACGACTGCGATGGCGACGCCGGTGACGACGAATGTGACGAACACCTTGATCGGCAGACCCGCGAACCACAGCAGCGCCCCGACGATGATCGCGATGGTGATCGTGGTCGAGAGATTGGGCTCGAGGATGATCAGCAGACAGATCAGCAGGCCGACCGGTACGAGCGGTACGAGCAGTTCACGTAGCGAGGCGTTGTCGCGTCGACGCGATGCCAGCAGGTGCGCGCCCCACACGCACAAGGCCACCTTCACCAGTTCGGACGGCTGCACCGAGAGTCCGTTGATGTCGAACCACCGTCGTGCTCCCTGGCTGAGCGTGCCGATACCGGGCACCAGGACCAAAGCCAGCATGATCGTCGTCACCGCGATCATCGGGACTGCCATCCGTCGGAAGAAGCGAACGGGCATACGCAGCGTGAGGTAGAAGACGATCGCGCCGAGTACCACGAAGATCACCTGGTTCGCGAACAGTCCGTAGGCGGATCCATCCGCCGAGTAGCCCTCCACCGACGAGGCCGAGAGCACCATGATGAGTCCGAACGACGTCATCAGGGCGGCCATGGTCAGGACCAGGTGGTAGGACGCCAGTGGTCGGCTGAGCAGGTTGCGCACGCCCTCGACCACCGTCGCCGGGAGCGCCGCGAGGTCGGTCCTGGTGCGGGCCGCGCCGCGAACGACGGACCCGCGGGACGTGCCGTGGTCGGCGGCCGTGGACTTCGCCGGGCGTCGCGTAGTCGACCCGCTCTTGCTCGTTGCACCCCTCCCCGTCGACCGACCTGTCTTCTTCTTGCCGGCCTTCTTGCGGGTGGACGACGTCCGAGACCCCGAGTCCGGCTCGACCCCACCTGCCGTGTCATCGGCTGACTTGTCGGCGTCCACCGGGTCGGCGGCAGCCCCCGCGCTGCCGGCCCCCGTGCTGCCCGCCCCCGCGGCATCGGTTGTCGCCGTCACGGTTGTGTCGCCCGGGGAGCGTTCCCCGGCAACGAGCGCGCGGCGGCCGCGAAGGCGTCACCACGTCGTCCGTACCCGGCGAACATGTCCAGCGAGGCCGCCGCGGGCGCGAGGAGCACCGCGTCGGGACGCGGATCGGTGGCCGTGGCCAGCGTCCACGCCTCCGCGACGGCGCGGTTCATCACCGCGGTCGCGAGGTCGCCGGAGTTCCCGGGGTCGCCGTGCGGGTGAACCCCGCTCGGCGCTGAACCCGTTTCTGATCCGAGGGCGCGCTGTGCAATCACGCTGCCATCGTCTCCTGTGAATACTGTGACTGTTGGGACTTTTGGGGCGTGTCGCGAAATCGCGTCGACAATGATGTCGCGGTCTCGCCCGATCGCGACGACCCCCGCGAGCCGGTGCGCGGACGCGGCGATCATCTGATCGACCGACGCGCCCTTCAGCAATCCGCCCGCGATGAGCACCACCAGCGTGTGTGCGCCGATCGCGGCCTCAGCCGCGTGCGGGTTGGTGGCCTTCGAATCGTCGACGAAGTCGATTCCGTCGACGGTGGCGACCACCTCGCCGCGGTGGGCAGCGGGACGAAACGCGCTCAGCGCTCGACCGATCGCCGACGGGTCGATGTCGATCGCCAGCGCGAGCGCCGCTGCGGCCAGTGCGTCGGAGACACCCGACGGTCCCGCAGGGTGAACGGATTCCGCTGACACGAGCCGTGTATGGCCCCGCCGATCGTCGGCCCGGTCGGTGAACGCACGGTCGGTGGACGCACGGACGGTGAACGCACGGTCCACCAGGTCGCCGTCGACGACGCCGAGTTCGCCGGGCGCGGGCTCGCCGAGGGTGAACCCCACGCGCCTGCCCGCAACGGGCAGACCGGATGCGACGGCGTCGTCGAGTCCGACGACACCGACCGCACCGCGCAGGGCGGTCTGCTTGTCCGCGGCATACGCGGCGAACGACCCGTGCCAGTCGAGGTGGTCGTCGGCGACGTTGAGCACCACCCCCGCGTCGGGGGTGATCGACGGCGCCCAGTGGAGTTGGAACGACGACAGTTCGGCGCACAGGACGTCGACCCGCGGCTCGGAGGTCATGGCGTCGAGTACCGGCAGCCCGATGTTGCCGCACGCGGCGGCGCTGCGACCACCCTCGATGACGATGTCGGTCAGCATCGACGTCGTCGTGGTCTTGCCGTTGGTCCCCGTCACGACGAGCCAGGTGCGCGGTGCGCCCGCCAGTCCGGCACGGTCGACGCGCCACGCCAGCTCGACCTCACCCCAGACCGGGATCTCGTGCTCGGCAGCGGCGACCATCAGCGGGTTGCCCGGTGCGAAGCCCGGCGAGGCGATGACGAGGTCGGTGGTCGCGGCCCAGGAGTCGTCGACGAGGAGCGCGGCGACCGACGTGAGCCGTGCTCCGGCCGCGTGGACCGCGTCGGCCCCGACGACTCCTGTCGTCACCTCGGATCCCGCGACTCCCGTCGTCACGTCAGCCGATTTCCCCGTCCCCGGGTGCGGTGTGCTGTCGGCGAAGCGGTCGTCGGCGATCGTGACGACGGCACCGACACCGAGCAGGAATCGCGCCGCGGACATGCCCGCGGTGCCGCCGCCCGCGACGACGACGCGTCGACCATGGAGATGAAGTTCCGTCATCGAACTCATCCGGCTAGCCGTTGACTGTGAGGAACTCGCCGTAGAACAGCGAGAGACCGAGTGCGCAGGCGATGGCGGTCAGTAGCCAGAACCGGATGATCACCGTGGTCTCGGCCCAACCACCCAGTTCGAAGTGGTGGTGGAAGGGCGCCATGCGGAAGACCCGTCGACCTGTCGTCCGGAAGAACGCGATCTGGATGACCACCGACATGATCTCGGCGACGAACAGTGCGCCGATGACGACGGCGAGCAGTTCGGTGCGGGTGGTGATCGACAGACCCGCGAGCAGTCCGCCGAGTGCCAGCGATCCGGTGTCGCCCATGAAGATCTTGGCCGGTGCGGCATTCCACCACAGGAACCCGAGGCAGGCGCCACCGCCCGCGACCGCGATGAGCGCGAGATCGAGCGGATCGCGGACGTGGTAGCAGCCGCGCGGGATGTCCGCGGCGGGCTTCGCACCTCCCGAACAGGCGTTGACGAACTGGAAGAAGGTCACCAGTACATACGTGCCGAGGACCATGGCCATCGATCCCGCGGCGAGACCGTCGAGACCATCGGTGAAGTTGACCGCATTCGACCACGCCGCGACCACCAACCAACAGAACACGACGAAGGCGACGGAGACCATCGAGATCGCGTCGATGTCGCGGACGTAGGACAGGTGCGGACTCGCCGGCGTGTACCCCGAGTCGTTGCGGAAGCCGAGCACGAGGACACCGAACAGGATGGCGGCGATGAACTGACCGATCGACTTGGCCGTCTTGTTGAGTCCGAGGTTGCGGTGCTTGCGGATCTTGATGAAGTCGTCGAGGAATCCGACACCGCCCAGCGCGGTCGCCAAACCGAGTACGAGCAGGCCCGACGCCGTCGGTCCGTTGCCGTCGTGGGTGAACAAGCCGACGATGTGCGCTCCGAAGTAGCCCGCCCAGAGCGCAATCAGGATGGCGACGCCACCCATCGACGGCGTCCCACGCTTCGTCTGGTGACTCTGCGGCCCTTCGACGCGGATCTCCTGACCGAAACCCTGGCGCGAGAAGACGCGGATGAGTACCGGAGTGAGCAGGATCGACACCGCAACGGCGATCGCACCCGCAATGAGGATCTGGGTCACCGCAGCATCCCTCCCTCAGTTCGCCCGACCGTCACTCGCCGCTCTCCTCGTTCGTCGCTCGTCGTTCCCCCAACCCCGCTGCCACGTCGGCCAGCGCCGGGTCCGTGCCCGCTACGAGCACCATGTCGTCGGGGGCTGGGCGCCACTCGTCATCGGCGAGTGTCGCAGCCGCGTCGTCGACGGTCGCGACCAGCCTCGCCTCGTCACCCCAGGAGCCCTCCATCACTGCTCCCTGGTGCAGCGCCCGGACGGCGCGCGACTGTCCGACACACAGCGTCTTGTCGACGGCGAGTCTGACCGCGAGTCGGCCCACCCTGTCGTGTTCGACGACGCTGTCGTTCTCGCTCAGACCGTCGCCGGTGGCCAGATCGCCGATGATCGCCCAGGTGCGCACCCGGGGTTCGACGTCGCGCGCCCGGGTGACGAGGTCGCGAATGGCGCGCGAGACGGCGTCGATGTCGGCGGGCACGAGGATCACCTGACGTGCGGTCGCATCGGTGGCGACGTCGTCGGTACCGCGCTCACCCGCGCTCACCGACCCGCCCCCGAGGTGTTCTCGAGGACGCCTGCAAGCGCCTCGGCAACGACGACCCTGTCGTCGAATGGATGCTTCACGCCGTCGATCTCCTGACCCGCTTCGTGCCCCTTGCCCGCGACGAGCACGACGTCGCCGGGCTGCGCCCACGCGATCGCCGAGTCGATGGCGGCGCGGCGGTCGCCGATCTCGACGATCTCGACGCCGGGTCGCCGCGCGGCGTCGGGAACCGCGTGCGCGCCGGCGAGCACGGCGGCACGGATGGCTGCGGGATCCTCGGTACGCGGGTTGTCGTCGGTGACCACGACGAGATCGGCACGGCGCGCGGCCACCTCCCCCATCAGGGGCCGCTTGGCACTGTCCCTGTCCCCACCGGCGCCGATGACCACCGCGATCCGGCCACGCGACTGCTCGTCGAGCGTCGCCAGCACCGCTTCGAGTGCGCCCGGTTTGTGCGCGTAGTCGACGATGGCGAGGAAGTCCTGACCCCGGTCGATGCGCTGCAGTCTGCCGGGGACCGACACCTCGGCAATCGCCGACGTCGCTGTCGTGACCGGCGCGCCGGCGGCTACGGCGACCGCGACGGCGAGTGTCGCGTTGGCGACGTTGTAGCGACCCGGGAGTCCGACGGTGAGCTCATGTGCGATGCCCGCGGCGTCGGTGACCTGCACCCGCTGAGAGCCGTCGGAACCGATGGTCGACGGCCCGGCGTGCCAGTCTGCGGGAACGTCGGTGGTGGAGACCGTCAGTGGCGCGATGGTGTCGCCTCGGCGGGCGACGTCGAGCATCCGCCTGCCCCACTCGTCGTCGACGCAGATGACCGACCGCACAGCGCGCGTCGACGACCCCTGCGCGAACAGCTGCGCCTTGGCTTCGAAGTAGTCGTGCATGGTCGGGTGGAAGTCGAGGTGGTCCTGCGACAGGTTGGTGAATGCTCCGAGGGAGAAGTGGGCTCCGTCGACACGGCCGAGCGCCAGCGCATGACTCGACACCTCCATGACGACGACGTCGACGCCCTGCTCGAGCATCACGGCCAGCAGCGCCTGCAGAGTCGGAGCCTCCGGTGTGGTCAGCGAACTCGCCCGCGCCACGCCGTCGACGCGGGTCTCGACCGTGCCGATGAGGCCGACGGTGTGGCCTGCGGCCATCATCGCCGCCTCGACCATATAGGCGGTCGTCGTCTTGCCGGAGGTGCCGGTGATCCCGATGAGTTTGAGTCGTTGCGAGGGATTGCCGTAGATGCGGGCGCTGACGCCTCCGAGTACCGATCGGGGGTCGGCGTGGACGAGGACCGCGCACGCCGCATCGGGCGGGAGCACGCGCGTGAGTTCGGCGCGACCGGCCGCATCGGTGAGAATCGCCGTCGCCCCGCGCTCCACCGCCTCAGCCGCGAATCGAGCGCCATGGGTGCGACCCCCAGGAAGCGCGGCGAACAGGTCACCCTCGGCGATGTCCTGCGCGCGCAGCGAGACACCGGAGACCGCGGCGTCGGCACCCACAGTCCCGATGAGATCGAGCCGCGCCCCAGTGGCCGTCGAGAGAACGGCAACAGCGGTGGGCTCGACGTGTTCGGGTCTGTTCAGACCTGCGGACCGGCGAGTCGACGCCATGATGCGATCGCCTCCCTCAGCAGTGGTTTCGGTGTCGCGTGTTCGGGCCCGTGCGGCTCGAACCCGGGTGGGCGCGGATGTGCAGCGCCGGAACGCACTCACGATACCGTCAGGGCAATTCTCGACGGTCGGTGCCATTGACAAATCCGGCCAACAGAATATCGGTGCACGTCACCGCTGGCTCAGTGGGCCTCGAGCGTGATCCACGGTGTGGGCGTCGGCGACAGCGGAACCTGCTGACGCTGCAGTATCCACGAGGCGATCGAGGCGAACAACGGCGCCGCCGACTGCCCACCGCTGCCGTCGGAGCTGCGCTTGGGATTGTCGAGCATGATGCCCACCACGAACTGCGGATTGTCGGCGGGTGCGATCCCCGCGAAGGTGATGTTGTAGCTCGAATTCGAGTAGCACCCACACGACGGGTCCACCTGCTGTGCGGTGCCGGTCTTACCGGAGAGTTGATAGCCGGAGACCGCTCCCTTGTAGCCGGTGCCCGACTGCACACCCATCGGGTCCTCCTGGAAGACTCCGCGGAACATGTCGCGCACCGTGTGCGCGGTCTGCGGGCTCACGACACGGACACCCGCGGGCCGATCGGCGTCCTCGACGTCGCCACCGTCGCGCTGTTCCGATTCCAGAATCCGAGGGGGGACACGGAGCCCGTCGTTGGCGATCGTCTGGTACATCGCCGTCATCTGCAGCAGCGACATCGACAGTCCCTGTCCGATGGGCAGGTTGGCGAACGAACCACCCGACCACTGACTCAACGCCGGCACCGCACCACCGCTCTCTGCGGGGAGGCCGACGCCGGTGCGCTGTCCGAGTCCGAATCGCTTGACCATGTCGGCGAATCGTTGTTCGCCGACGCGCTTGGCCAGCATCAGGGTTCCGACGTTCGACGACTTGCTGAAGATTCCGGCTGTCGTGTACGGCTCGACACCGTGCGACCAGGCGTCGTTGACGGTGACGCCGGCCATGTTGATGCTGCCCGGCACCTGAAGTACCTCGTCGGGCCTTGTCAGCCCGTACTCGAGGGCGGCAGACGCTGTAATGATCTTGTTCACCGAGCCCGGCTCGAACGGCGAGGTGACCGCCGGATTGCCCAGGTCTGCCTTGGTCTGGTCCGACAGCGGCTTGGAGGCGTTGAAGGTGCCGTCGTTGGCCATGGCAAGGACCTCGCCGGACTTGGCGTCTAGTACTACAGCCGACGCCGACTTCGCGCCGGACGCCTGCTTGGCCTTGTTCACCTCGCTCTGCACGAACCACTGGATGTCGGAGTCGAGCGTCAGTTTCACGGTGGCGCCGTTGATCGCCGGATGCACGTTGCGCGTACTGCCCGGGATCACCGCGCCGTCGGAACCCCGGTCGTAGGTCTTCGAACCGTCGGTTCCGGCGAGTACCGAATCCATCGACGCCTCGAGGCCGATCAGTCCGTTGCCGTCGTAGTTGACGTCGCCGACGACGTTGGCGGCCAGGGAGCCGCCCGGGTAGAGCCGGATGGCCTGCGGATCGGCGCCGACCTCCGGATAGTCGGCGACGATCCGCGCCGCGACCTCCGGACTCACCGAGCGCGCGAGATAGACGAACCCGTCGTCGCTCGTCAGCTTCTTGTGGAGGTCGTCGGAGCTGATCGATCCGCCGAGCGCCGACGACACGCCGTCGGCAATCTCCTTGAGTCGCTTGTCGACGTCGGGATACTCGGGGTTCTTCTTGTGCTCGGCCTCGATCGACTTGCGAACGGCCTTCGGCAGGAACGTCAGGGAGCGCGCTTCGTCGGTGTAGGCGAGCGGGCGTCCGTTGCGGTCGAGGATCGCTCCGCGTTTCGCGGTGAGCACCTGGGTGTACTCGCGTTGCTGCGCAGCCTCCGCCGAAATCGACGACGCCTCGATGGTGTGCACCACGATCATTCGGACCGCGACGGCGAGCACGACCAGGATGATCACGAGTCCCACAGCACGACTACGGAATTCGAAGGTGCGCGGCCCGCGACCCCCACCGCCGCGACCCCAGCGACCACCGCCGCCGGAGCCGCCGTTCCCCGAGCCCCCGGAAGCCCCTGCGGGTGTGCCGCGTCGTCGGGACCGGGGCTGCGCAGCGGGCGGGTCGAAACGCTCACCGATCCGCTGGAAACTGGCGCGTGTCATGGTTGTCAATTGTCCACTGCCCTAACGGGCACCCGCGGAATTTGCGCTCGGCGGGTTGCCATTCGTCGGTGCCGATCGACCCGCGACCGACGGTGCGGAACCCGAGGGAGCCACGTTGGGATTCAACCCTGATGGCGCACCGGGCGCGTCGGCGTTCCGATCGGCAGTCGTGTTCTGGTTCGGCGCCGTGTTCTGGTTCGGCGCCGTATTCTCGCTCGGCGCTGGCGAATTCGGCGCAGGAGAACCCGGCGACGGGGAAGCCGAGGACTGATCGGCGGCACCCGAATCCGTCGCGTCGGGAGACTGTCCCGCCGAGTTCGAGTTCTGGCCTGTCGACGAGTCACCGCCCAGACCCATCGAGTCGCTGACCTTGCTCTTGTCGATCTTGCTGGTGGGGTCGGGCTTGTCGTCGGGATTGATCGTCCCGATCGGTTTGCCCGATGCGGGTTCGGGGTCGCCGAGTACCTTCGGTTTGCCGTTCGCGCCGATCACCATGCGTGCGGGGTTCTGCACCGGGATCATCCCCAGTTTTGCTGCCTTGTCGGACAATTCGGGTGCGGAGTCACCTGATTCGTAGCTGCGTTTGAGGCTGTCGCGTCGATCGAGCAACGCCTGGTTGGTCTTGCGCTCGATCCCGAGTCGATACGAATCCTGCGCGGCCCTCGTCGACAACCACAGACTCAACCCCAGCCCGACGACGAGCAGCGCGAGGACCGGAACCACGAAGGGCACCGACCGCGCGCGAGTGAACAACGAGCGCCGTGGCACCTGTCCG
This sequence comes from Gordonia otitidis NBRC 100426, assembly GCF_000248075.1. Lineage (GTDB taxonomy): Bacteria > Actinomycetota > Actinomycetes > Mycobacteriales > Mycobacteriaceae > Gordonia > Gordonia otitidis. Next base: position 24,295 of record NZ_BAFB01000042.1, read on the forward strand.
CGGGGGGCGCCACGGTCGGAGGCGACACTCTCTGCCGCAACACGATTGCGACGCCGCTCGATCGCGCGTTGGGCTGCTCGTGAGCGGTTGGGGCGCTGTGTCTCGAGGTTCTCCCGACGTGGACGCCGCGTCGGCGTACTGGTGTCCGCGTGCGCACCGTCAACGACGGCGCGATCGTCGAGCACTGTCATGACCGATTCCTCTCGACACGTTCGATGGCGCGGACCCGTACGGGGGCGGACCGCGGGTTCTCGGCGAGTTCCGCCTCGCCCGCTTGCTCGGCACCACGCGTCACGAGCCTGAAAACGGGTGCGGTACCGGGTAATTCGACCGGCAGACCGGGCGGCGACGTCGACCGTGTGCGTGCGGCGAACTCGCGCTTGACGATCCGATCCTCGAGCGACTGATAGCTCATGACGACCACACGACCACCGACAGCGAGGGCGTCGAGAGCAGCGGGCAAGGCAAGTCGCAAGGCGTCGAGTTCGTGATTCACCTCGATGCGCAGGGCCTGAAAAGTGCGTTTCGCCGGATGTCCCCCGGTCCGTCGCGTGGCGGCAGGGATTGTGGCGTACAGCAATTCGACGAGTCGTCCACTTGTCGTGAACGGTTCACTCTCCCGTGCGCGCAGCACCGCAGAAGCGATCTTCCCGGCGAAGCGTTCCTCTCCGTATTCGGACAGCACGCGCGCGAGATCGCCGTGTGAGTAGGTGTTGAGTACGTCCGCTGCGGTGAGTTCGTCATCCGGATTCATCCGCATGTCGAGGGGGGCATCGACGGCGTATGCGAACCCGCGGTCGGCACGGTCGAGCTGCATCGACGAGACGCCGAGGTCGAACAGGGCCGCGTCGATGTGATCGACTCCTGCGGCGGCGAGCACCCCGTCGATGCCGTCGAACCTCGATTGGTGGAACGAGATCCGGTCGCCGAAGCGCGCCAACCTGTCGCGCGCGATGTCCAGCGCCGACTCGTCGCGGTCGATTCCGACGACCCGCGCACTGTCGAATTCGGTGAGCATCAGTTCGCTGTGTCCACCCGCACCGAGCGTGGCATCGACGACAACGGGGTTCTCGACGCCGGGCCGCGTCAGTGCCGGCGCGAGGAGTTCGGTGATGCGGCGAGCCATGACGGGTACGTGGCCGAACTGTCCGGAACGACGCTCGTCGTCGTGCGACGCATTCACCGAATCACCTCTCGGACCGTGCTGTGTGCACACCCCTACCCGTAGCGGGCACGTGCACTCATCTCGAATTCCTGACACGGCTGCGGGTCGACGCATGCCGTGATGACCGTGGCGAGGAGGGAGTCGTCGGGTGAAGCGGGGTCCCGGTCCGGGGACGCACCTGGCGTTGGGGAAGTACGCCAGGGTCGTTCCGGACCGGGGCCTCGATCCACCCGAAGCCCTGTCCATCGTTCGCCAACCCCTCGGCTACAAGACCGCGTTCAGTGCGGCCGAGTTGGCTGCCGAGAAGTTCTCCTCGTGCTCGCTCTGGTATTCACGCCACTTCTGTGCGTCCCAGATCTCGAGGTGATCGAAACTGCCGAACACCACACACTCCTTGGTCAGCTCCGCGTACTCCCGATGGTCGGGAGACAAGCTGATCCGACCCTGCCCATCCGGACGCTGCTCTTCGGTACTGGCGAAGAAGTAGCGCTGGAAGGCCCGCGCCTGTGGGTCGTTGCGGGATGCCTCCACGATTCTGGCGGCGATCTCGTCGAACTCCTCGGCACGGAACACCGACAGGCTGTGGTCCTGGCCTTTGGTGACCATCACGCCTCCTGCCAGTGCGTCGCGGAACTTGGCGGGCAACGTCAGTCGCCCCTTGTCATCCAGCTTCGGCGTGTAGGTGCCGACGAATCGCACAGACGACATGTCGACACCTCCTGCCCCTGAGCGATCCGTTCCGGTCCGTCTCACCCAGTGCTGCCACAGTACCCCACTTTCCACCACTTTCCACCAACATCGCCCTCTGATCGTCCTACCCGCAGCACTTTCCGCAGGTCAACGCCGAGAATTCCCGTGGTTGAATGAATACAACCGACCGTGTCGCACGTGGCGATTCACGTGTCCAGAAGGGACGAAAAGACATCACTGTGACTGGTGAGGGAAGTTTTCACGGCCAGGTGGGGCGATGTGGGGAGACACGGTGGGGCGATGTGGGGAGACACGGTGGGCGCGCACCGGGGAGACACGGTGGGGCGATGTGGGGAGACACGGTGGGGCGCGCAGCGGGTGCGATGCGGCCATGCCCAGAAGTAACCAGACCGACCGGGAGGAGGACGAGCGCACAGACGACGGCAGGGCCGCACATCATGTGGATGTGCGGCCCTGCCGTGGTGAAGTGACCAGCGCTAGTGCGCTAGGGATGGTGAGTCACTGGGGAATAGCGGGTATCGCTGGGAACGGGGCGCGGCGCCGCGGGGCTACGGCGCGGACTCGGTACGCGCGATCATCGCGCGCCCGGGGTCACTCCTGCTCGAAGCGGCGGTTGAACCGGTCTTCCATGCGCTCGGTGAACTTGCGCTTGTTTCCGGAGGGACGAGTGTTGCCACCCTTGCCTGACTGGGGTGCGGACTCGCTCGGCGTCGACCTACCTCCGCCCCAGAGCGCGAATAGTCCCGCCCCGAACATCACGAGGAAGCCGATGAGGCTGACGACGGGGAGCCCGGCGATACTCAGACCGACCAGGGGTCCGACGATGAGCAGCACCAGACCGACGACGAAAATGGCCGCCGCCTGCAAACGACGGCGACCCGACGACCGGCCCAGCCGACGACGCTCGACGCTGGACGCAAACTTCGGGTCCTCGGCGTACAGAGCACTTTCGATTTGTTCGAGCATGCGCTGCTCGTGCTCCGAGAGTGGCACCGACCCTCCTTACTACGTTGCCGATTCACACATCAACGAGATCGTGGCGACCGCGGACGCCAGTCTCGTGACATGTGTTCGCGGCTTACGTCTTCCATGATACGAGGTGATCGCGAGCGCGACCACCATAACCACCCGAAGGTGACATATCACGGCCGACAACAGCGCGCGACGCCTTGATCGGTGTGACGAAGGATTGCGTCGAGGCACGGCCTCAGGCGATGTGGTCGTAGCCGTAATCGGACCGAGCGGGTGCCTGATGTGCGAGCTTCCCCTGCTCATACGCCACGACGATGTCTTCGACAGCGTCGAGGAACACGAGCAGCCGCGACCGGAGACCTGTGACCACCGAGGCGTCGACGCGGCGTCGTAAACCGGATTCGATCTCCATACGAACGGTCGACATCCCGGCAAAGGCCGTAGCGAACTCGGCGAGCTCGGGAACCGCTGACGAGATTCGTGACCAGGCGTTCGGCGAGACACGTCGGGACGCTCTCCTGACCGGCGGTTCGTACACCGCGAGCGCCGCGCCTGCCGCACGGAGCGCTGCCAGGTAGTACTGACGGAAGCGTTCGGCGTCATCTGGCACGCCGTCGGCGTTCTCGGTGAGGATCTCGGCACGCTCGAGAAGGTCACGCGCACGGACCACGACGACCGGATCGATCTCGGGGCGCATCACTGCGCCATGCGGCGCATGCCGGTTGCCGCGTCGCATCGGCTCCATACCTGCCATGTCGCGCTCCCTTCATCTCCACGGTCTCCACGGTCTTCATCTCCACGGTGCGGTCCGGCGATGCACGCTTCCCTCGTCCACCGCCGGACCACCCGAACTGTCGGGGGCGATGAGAACGGCTTGCGGAGGCACGTTCATCGAACACCCGTTCGACATATTCAATATAGCTAGTGGGGCGACACTCTTCAAGAGAGATGTGGCCCATTTCCGACAACAGCAGCGTAGAAGTCGGTACCGACATTCCCCGGCTCGGCCGCGGCCGGCGCCCGGTGTGCCCGCGGGGTGCGGGAGGAAGGACGACGAGCCAGTTGGCGACCCGCCTCGTTCGACTGTCCGGGCAGGACTGCCCGGTCTGGCTCGACGCTGCCCTGAACGTCTACGTGACCGCGATGGACTACCCGCGCGGTACCGAGCACCACAGGGTCGCACTCTGGCGCGAGCACATCGCCCGACACGGGTGGACGGCCTACGCCGCACTGACGGCCGTCGCCCCCGATCGACGCCTCGACCCCGAGGCGGAGCGTCGGAGGATCCGACCCCCGGTCTCCCCCGCGGGAGACGAGATCATGGTCGGCATCGCCTACGGCTATCGCGGCGCCGACGATCAGTGGTGGAATCACCAACTCCGCACGGGTCTGCGGCTGTCCGGGTGTAACCGGGAGACGATCGACACCATCGCCACCGACTATTTCGAACTCACCGAACTACACGTTCATCCGACAGCGCAGGGCCACGGGATCGGCGAATGGTTGCTCTCCGCGTTGCTGACCGACCGACCCGAGGACCACGTCCTGCTCTCCACCCCGGAGATACCTGAGGAACGCAACCGTGCGTGGTCGCTCTACCGGAGAATGGGCTTCGACGACATCCTGCGCAATTTCACCTTCACAGGCGATCCCCGACCGTTCGCCTTCCTCGGGCGGAGCCTGCCCCTCGATGCCGCGCCGAGACCGATCGTCGACACGACCCTGCCGCCGGCCGCGCGGTGAGTCGGCGACGGCACGCAGGTCTCGGAGGCGGCGGCAACCATCCGCCCCGGCATGACGCCGTCGTCGTGGGGGCGGGACACAACGGACTGATCGCTGCTGCCTACCTCGCCCGAGCGGGACGTTCGGTTCTCGTCGTCGAACGCGACGAGGT
>NZ_BAFB01000041.1 GCF_000248075.1 Gordonia otitidis NBRC 100426
CACTAGGACCGTGTGCATCTATGTCAACACGATCTGCGAGCACCGATAGTTCACCAAGGCTGAATTCCGAGATTCGACCACCCATCAGCTCAGCGACTCGCCGCTTCGAGATACCGAGTTTGCCCGCCGCTACCGGCTGCGACCATCCCAGCGTCTCGACGTGGTGGCGAAGTTCGCGCATGATCTTTGCCCGTGCGCGCATACTCTCAGCCTCGGCAGGGGTATCCATGATGTCGTCCCAAATGGTCATCGCTCTCCTTCCTGCTAACCCTCGGTCTTGCTCACGTCGGTTGGAATCAAGTTTCACGGTACGTCGATGACGCGCGTTTCAGGCGGCTGGCGAGTATCTGTGTCGTCGACCGGGCTGCGGCCGCTGCCCCACATCCAGGCGAGGATCTCGAACACCCCGATCGCGCTGATGTCGCTGCCGATGCTGGCCTTGTCCCGCAGCGCGATCAGATGGTTGTGCAGTCGGCGGTCGTCGGCGTTGAGCGCGGCCCGCAGGTCGCGGTAGAAGTTGTGCTTGCCCGGGATGTGGCCGACAGCGGTGGTGACCACTGAGTCGATGACGGGCAGCAGGTGAGATCGCTTGCGCGCCGACAGCTTGCTGGTCTTGGTACGCCCCACGTTGTGGTTCTGGCGGACCTGCGACCACCGCTTCTCAGCCGTCTTAAGCAACTCGTCGCTGGCGTCGACGAGTTCGACTTCGGTGGGGATCTGACGCAGCAGCTCGTTCAGGCTGGCGCGGTAGTCCAGGTCGCGGTCGCCGAGAATCCGCAGCGCGGCTTGGCCGGGGACGTTGACGCTGAGCAGCGTCAACGCCACGAGATCGTCGCTGGTGAACTCGTCGGTGACAGTCCGATGGTTAAATGAGTTCAGTAGCAGGCACATTCGGAGCAGGACCTTCGCTCCAGAGCCTAAGGAAGGCGAAGCGCGTATGCGTCTGTCCAAGGTGGCAATCACAAATCACAGCCGGATCCAGGATCTGAATTTTGAGGTTCGCAGGCACGCGGTCATCGTTGGCGCGGACGACGTGGGCAAGTCCTCGATCCTGCGCATGCTGAACCTGCTCCTGGGGACGAGCACCGCCGGCCTCTACCAGGCGCTCAAACCCGGCGACCTACGCGATCAGGAGCAGCGTCTCGTGGTAAACGCTCTATGGTCTGGGTTCACGGATGAGAATCGTCGAGTCTTCCCTTCGGAGATCAGCATCGCCGAAGATCAGGTCGGCGAGTACCTCTGGGTCCAAATGGTGATCGAGCTGGACCCCGAGGACGAGGAGGCGGTGTCGATCCGCCGGTGGTTCCCGGAGAGCGGTCATGAACGAGCACCCAGCCGCGAGCAGCTGGAAGCGTTCGGCTGGCGCTTTCTGAAGGCGACCCGCGGCGCGTCGATGATGGAGGGCGCGCACAGCCCGGTCCGGACACTGCTGGCTGCCGCCGATCTCGGTGCAAACGAGGACGGGTTGAAGGCCATCCTCGGCAAGTTCAACGAGAAACTAGCAGGTAACGAGTCGGTCGGGGATTTGCTCGGCCGCGTCGCGAGCCATCTCAGCCGTTCGATGCCGCGGAACGTCACTAAGGAGAACTTCTCGGTCCGGAGCGTGACCGATCCGTCCAGCGACGTCCTCCAAGACGTGACGATCTTCCTCAACCGCGGCGACAGCCAGGTCGCGCTTTCGGAGCAGTCGGACGGGGTCCGCCAGCTCATGTCTATGACGCTCTTCGACCTGGCCGAGGGAACGGCGAACGTCCTCGCGATCGACGAGCCGGAGATCCATCTGCACCCGACCAGTCAGCGGACAGCAGCGGACCTCCTAAGCGGCGACGGGAATCAGAAAATCATTGTCACCCATTCGCCGTACATCCTTCACCGATTCGACCCCTCGGAAGTCATCGCGGTGGACCGCCACGGAAAGTGTCACCAAATCGGAGATGCAAAGCTGTCGAAGGTCGAGAAGGTGCGCGCGCACTGGTGGTCACCGCGGCTCCTGGAGGCCCTCACAGCGCGCTTCGTCGTTCTCGTCGAGGGCGACGCCGATCGGGTAATCGTCGAGGCGGCGGCACAGAAGCTGGGCATCGACTTCGACCGGCTCGGCGCTGTGGTCGTCGAACTGGACGGAGCGGACAAGTTCAGCAACGTCTTCCCGCTCCTCGGACCCGACGGCTTTGGCCCGACTCTGCTCGGACTGGTGGACGAGCAGGAGAGCGGAAAGTGGGTAAACGCCTTCAAAGGCAAGCGCAGCACTGTCGTAGACAAGAAGGTTTTCATCTCTGACATTGACCTTGAGGACGAGTACACCCGCGCCCTCGGTGGTCCGGTTGCGGCAAAAGCCCTCATCGATGGAAAGTTCTGCAAGGCACAGGGACTGCTGCAATCGACGGGCGTTGAGTCGATCGAGAAACTCGGTCCGGAAGCGGTAGCGAAGTTCTGCAGGGACAAGGGCAAAGTCGAGGCGGCGACATGCATCGCTGAAGCCCTGACGCCAGATGCGGCGGAGAAGATCGGCAGCGTGTCGCGTCTCGTGCGCACGCTTAACGAGCTGAGCAAGCAGTGAGCGGATTCTCGCTCAGCGAAGAGCAGCGCACTGCAGCGACCTCCACTATGGCGCACCTCCTGATTATCGCGCCTCCGGGATGCGGCAAAACCGAGGTCCTGGCGCACCGCGCCGCCAATCAGATCAGTTTCCTCGAGCAGAACCAGCGCGTACTCGCTTTGACTTTTACCAAGCGGGCCCGGTCTAACCTCGAGGAGCGTCTCCGCTCCGTGCTGGGCCACGCTCGGGCGCGTCGGCAGATCGTCGTCCGCAACCTCCACGGCTTCGCGACGCAGGTGGTCCTCGCCCATGGCAGGACTATCGGCCTCGATATGGAAGACCTGGAGCCGCCGAAGATAGGCACCATGCGGCGGGCGATGGAGACAGCGGGTGGCGGGCCCGCCATGTACGACGCCGAGCAGATCCTGAGCGAGATCAAGCGGGGACCGCTCTCGGACGCCGAGGTGTTGGCGGCTATCCAGCAGCGAGGTTCCGCGCAGGCGGTCGAGCTCGCGGAGAAGGTGGAGCGGTCGCGACAGGAGTCGAACCAGCTGCACTACGACGATCTCCTCCGGCACGCACAGCGCCTGCTCCGCATCCCCGCCGTCGCGCGGCTCTACCAGGCGCACTTCGGCGCGGTACTCGTCGACGAGTTCCAAGATCTCTCGATGCAACAGCTCGATCTCGCCCTGCTGAGCTGTACGTCCAGGCGGACGTTCGCCGGTGATCCGCTCCAGGGAATTTACTCGTGGGCAGGGGCCGCGCCTGACGAGGTCGAGGCGGAAATCAAAAAGACCTGCGGCGAGCCAATCAGGCTGCACGAGTCCTACCGCTCCTCGCCGAAGGTGCTGGAGACGGTCAACTCTGTGAGCGAGCTGGTCGATCCGGACTCTTGCCTGGTGTCCGCGCAGCCAGAGCGGTGGCCGGACAGGGGCTGCTCCGCTGCCCTTGTGCTCCCGGACCGCGCGGCCGAGGCGGAATTGCTAAGACGTCTGGCGGGATCGATCCTGGACCGGATGCCTGAAGCATCCATCGGGATCATCGCTCGTGCGGGGTGGCGCAGGGAAAGCATCGATGCGGCGTTCGTGGAGGAGAAGTCCTTCCCAGTCCGCCGATGGGACCTCGCGATCGACGACCCTGGGATCGTCGCCCTTATCCATTCGACCGTCGCGACCCTGCCGCATGGAGCGAGCATCACGGATGCGCGGCTGGCGGTGCTAGATGCCGTCGATCCCGCCGATGTCGACGCCCGCGAACTGGTCGACAACACGTTCGACACTCTGGAGCAGAGCGACGCAGTCACGGCGAAGGCGGCGGTGAGGTCAATCAGGGCGTCCGACCACAAACAGACCATCGGCCCCGGCGTCCACCTGCTCAACGCGCACACCGGCAAAGGCCAGCAATTCGACTGGGTGTTCGTCATCGGCCTGGAGGAAGGGCACCTACCGGGCAAGCGGAACAGCCAGGGTGACGCTCTGGCCGAGGAGCAGCGGGTCCTGCTGGTCATGCTCTCCAGGGCTCGCCACGGCCTGGTTGTCACGAGAACAGAGATGGCGGACGGAATGTACGGGCCGTACCAGGCCCCACAGAGCCGATGGTGGCCCGGGATCCGGGCCCACTTCTCCTTGGCGGAGGAGATCGAAGCACATCTGCAAGCAGATCTTCCGGCGTCGCCACCGATTCCGTCATAGACGACGACGTAAAGCACCCCGATCTCTTCGACGGATGGCTTCCAAGAGTTGGGTAGCGGATCAACTGCAGTTTCGGAACGGCGTCATCCGCAGCGCCAGGTGCGCGGGCCTCAAGTCGGGGTGAATCCTCGTGTGACAGCCGCAATCGCCGCAGTGGCTAACACCTGCGGAGCCGCACCTGACACTATCGACGGTCACGTAATTCCCCAGGGGTATCTATCAGGCAATTCCCCATGCTCGGGTGTGGCAGGTTCAGCGTAGCGGTGAATCGTCCTGGGTCGAGTAGAGACCTTGGTTATGCCACCTCCGTTTCGGAGGTGACACGCTCACGGTAGCTGGTTTCGTAGTCGATCGGCGTCTGGTAGCCCAGTGACGAGTGCAGACGCTCTGCGTTGAACCAGGACACGTAGGCGGCGGTCTCGCGTTCGACCTCGCCGCACCCGGCCATGATCGGGTGGGTGTCGATCAACTCGGTCTTGTACAACCCGATCGCCGATTCCATCAGGGCATTATCGAGGGCGTCACCGACGGATCCGATCGATCCGGTGATCTCGGCTTCGCGTAATGCAGCGGTGAACGCCAACGATGTGTACTGGGCGAGTTCAACCGGTCGATGCAACACCGGGCTACTGCAGGGAGCGTAGCTGCTCGGCGAAGACCTCGGCCGGGGTTCGCCAGCCGAGGACCTTGCGTGGCCTGTTGTTGATCGCCAGAGCGACGGCCTCGAGGTCCTCGGCGGACCACCGGGACAGATCGGTTCCCTTCGGGAAATACTGGCGCAGCAGGCCGTTCGTGTTCTCGTTCGTCGGTCGTTGCCAGGGCGAGTGCGGGTCGGCGAAGAACACTCTCGTGCCGGTCTCGAGAGCGAACCGGGCATGACCGGACAGCTCCTTTCCGCGGTCCCAGGTCAAGGTCTTGCGGAGCTGCTCGGGAAGCGTGGTCATCGATGTCGTCAGCGCGGCGTTCATCGCGACGGCGCCGTAGCCACCGAGGGACGGACCGTTCTTCACAGGCGGCCTCTCGCCCCACCCCTCCAATCGAGGCAGGTGCACCAGGATCGTGGAGCGGCTGCTGCGCTCGACGAGCGTGCCGATCGCGGACCGGCCGGTCCCGATGATCAAGTCGCCTTCCCAATGCCCTGGGACAGCACGGTCTTCGGCTTCGGCGGGGCGTTCGCTGATCACCACGTCCGCGGTGACATGTCCCTGCGGCTTGTTCTGCGATCGGCTACGGGGCACCCGCAGTGCCCGGCCGGTGCGCAGGCATGTGACCAACTCCCGTTTCAGGGCGCCTCGACCTTCGATGTACAACGATTGGTAGATCGCCTCGTGACTGATGCGCATGGACTCATCCTCCGGGAAATCAACTTTCAGCCGGTGCGAGATCTGCTGCGGGCTCCATGCCGTCGCCCACCGTCGGTCCTGCCGATGCGGCTTGTTCAGTCCTTTCCACGCGGGCGTGTCGGGGCCTGCGACGGCGGTGCCGTCGGGCCGGCGGACGGCCCCGGAGAGCCGCTCCTGCACATACTCACGCAACCTGTCGTTGTCTACCAGCTTCGCCGTTTTCGGGCGTTTCGCGGCTTGCTGCGCTTTCCACTGCGCCACTCCGGCTCGGTAGACCTGCGTGCCGCTGCGGGTCGCCGCGTTGCGGCGCAGCTCGGTGAGATCGTCCCCGGGTCGCGTCCGATCCGACGGGCGATCTCCCGCACGCCGACATCCTGGGCGCGCAACAGTGCGATCTCCTCACGCTCGGTGAACGACAGGTAGCGGCCCGTGGGCTCGTCCAGGCTGATCGGCGGCATGCCGCCAGCGTGACGGAACCACCGGGACCCGACCGGCCACGACACGCCGACGGCCTCCGCGGCGTCGGCAGTCGTCGCTCCTGAGGCGATCCGCTGCCAGAAATCGCGCTGCACCGCACGCGAGGGTTCCGGTCTCCCCGGTGACCGCATCGACGGGCGCAACGCCCGATCCGCCGCCCACTGCCGGCGGGCACCCACCGGCGCCTGGCGTGTCTGCTTGTTGCTGCGTCCCATCGCACACCTCCGTCATCGAGGTGTTGCGACT
>NZ_BAFB01000040.1 GCF_000248075.1 Gordonia otitidis NBRC 100426
GTACGCGGTTGGGAGATGTACGACTTCCGCACCGCACGCAAGGCCGCGAAGTACGGGGCGTCGACGGCGCTCGTCGTCGGGGCCGCAGGCGCCGCGGGCGCAGGGGCGCTGAAGCTGCTGCGCAACAAGGGCTGAGCAGTCGCGCAGTACCGATGAGATGAGCCGACCCGCGACGTACGTGGCGTGAAGCGGTCGCGCCTCAGAGTGAGGCGACGGAACTCGACGGATCGATGAGCACCTTCGCGTGGTGCTCGGCACCGCCGAGGACGTCGAAAACCCCTGCGACAGCGTCGAACCCGACTACTCCGGTGACCAGCGGCGTGACGTCGACCCTGCCGTCGGCGATGAGGTGCAGGGCGGTGCGGAACTCCGCCGGGTCGTAGTAGATCACGAACCGGAGGTCGACTTCTTTGTTGATCGCCATGGCCGGACGGAACCGGTCGAGTTCCATACAGACGCCGACCACGACGATGCGTGACCGCAGCGGAACCCCCGACACGATGTTCTCGATCATCCCCGGTACGCCGACGCACTCGAACACCACCGGCCCCTTCGGCGTTGCACCGATCTTGTCGCCGAGTGCGATGACCCGCCACCACGGCAGGCCCGGTACCCGGCGCAGGATGCGCATCGCCGTGAACGCGGTGTCGAGCAGTTGGCCGGTGCGCGTGAGGTACTTGCCCTTCTTCGCGGCGATGTCCCAAGGGGATTCGACCTTCGGGTCGACGACTATGTCGGCGCCGCAACGCCGGGCGAGGTCTCGACGACCGGCTGACAGATCGGAGGCGATGACCGTCTTCACACCCTTGGCCTTGAGGACCAGGATCACCGACAGTCCGATAGGGCCACACCCGACGACAACGGCGACGTCGCGTTTGCTCACGTCTCCACGGTTGACCGCGTGCACCGCCACCGACAGCGGCTCGGTCAGTGCGGCATGGTCGATCGGCACACCGTCGGGCACCGGCATCGTCATGTCCTCGGACACCACGACGTACTCGGCGTACGAACCCGGCGCGTCGGCGCTGAGACCCACCAGGTGCTCGGTGTCGCCGTGCTTGATGATCGGCAGCGCAGCGACCAGCGTGCCCGGCGCCCACTTCTTGCGACATTTCGGACCGTAGGACGCGACCTCGCCGATGAACTCGTGCCCCATCACGACGTGATCGGTGGAGCGCATGAAGCGGTCGTAGCCGACCTCTGCGGTGACGTCGGCGGTGTCGTCGCTGTGGGTACGCGCATGCAGGTCAGAGCCGCAGATACCGGTGCGCACCACCTTCAGCAGTACCTGGCCCGGCCCGGGTTTCGGCGTCTCGATCTCCTCGACGCTCAGCTCGCCCTCGTGACACACGACTGCACGCATCGGCTTCCTCTCCTCCGGCGGCGTTTCATAGCAACGTTCGTTGCCACGTTCTACCGGACACTGTGCCAGATGCGTGTGACCAGCATCTCGCCGGGCGAGGATTCCCGAGATCTCGACGTGACGAGCGCGCCGAGGACCGCCCCGGGCCCCGGAAGCGAGTCAGCCGAAGTAGACGCTGCCGCGGCGGCTCAGCATGCGGAACAGCGTCTGCTGGATCTCCTCGCGCACGTGGTCGGTGAGATCGAAGACGACCATCGGATCGTCGGCCGACGACTCGTCGTACCCGCCGGTTTCGATCGGACGCCCGAAGTGGATGTGCCACTTCGACGGCAACGGAACCAGACCGAGCGGTCCGAGCAGCGGGAACGTCGGCGTGACGGGCAGATAGGGCAACCCGAGGATGCGGGCGATCGGTTTGAGGTCGGCGAGCATCGGGTAGATCTCCTCCGACCCGACGATGGACACCGGGACGATGGGCGTCGCGTTGCGCAGTGCGGTGGTGACGAAACCACCGCGACCGAACCGCGCCAACTTGTACCGGTCCTTGTAGAGCTTGCCGATCCCCTTGTAACCCTCTGGCCACACCGCGGTCAGTTCACCCTGCCGCAGCAGGCGGTCGGCGTCGTTGGTGCATGCCAGCGTCGCACCGATCCGACGAGCGACCTCACTGACGCCCGGGGTGTCAAAAGCCATGTCGGCGGCCAGGATTCGCAGATACCGACCGGTGGGGTGGTTGTCGTGGACGGCCAGACTCGTCATCAGCGCGTCGACCGGGAGCGCACCGGCGTGATTGGCGACGAGCAGCGCACCCCCGGTGACGGGTAGGTTCTCGATGCCGGTCACCTCGACGCGGAACCACTTCTCGTACACCTGACGTATCGCAGGAAACCAGACGGAATCGGTGAAATGCGGGTCGAAACCGAAGTCGTCGACCTCGTAGTCTCCCGTCATCCGCTCACGGATGAAACCCGCTGTGGCGGTGAGTGAATCAGCCACAGCTCCGCGGATACCGCCGAGACTGAACAGTGGGCTGCGCGCGGGCCCGCGCTGCTCGACACCGAGCGCTGCGGTCTCGAGGGCCACGTCGTCGTTGATGGGCGTGACCGCCGCAGGCGTCGTGCCGAAGCCGTCGGTGTTGGGGTGGCCGACATTCGACGGCGCTGTCGCCTGCTGACTGGGGTGACGATGCCGCCCCTGATCGGCAGATGCGCCCGGGTGTCCGCGACGAGAGGCCTCGATGGCTGCCCCCGACCCCGCGTACAGCTGAATCACCTTGGCCGTGCGTGCATCACCGGACGACGTCACGTGATTCGACAAATTGTTCCACCCCCAACGGGTTCGACGCAGAAGAACGGGGAGGGCGCGCCTGGTTTCGCTGCGTCAACCAACCAGGTCTGACGTCCGAGTTTACGGGTTCGCCTCGCATAGTGCACGTTGCACCCCGGTATTTGCATTCTCATTGATTCGATCAAATCGAGCATTCAAATTGATCGCTAGAACGGACACTCTGTGCGATTTATCTGAGGATTTTTTCAGGCGAGCCGATGGGCTGCCGAGACAACCTGCCGTTCGGCTTTTCGCCAGGTGTCCGGTGCGATCACAGGGGTCACACCACTGCGCTCGACGAAGTCGTCGAGCGTCTCGAGCGTCGAATACCGTGGAGCGAAGCCGAGTTCTGTGCGCATCCTCGTGGTGTCGAGAACCCTTCCGTACGTGAGGAATTCGGTCTGCGATGACCGCAGGCGGGCCGACCGGAGGTTCTGCATCACCCCGGTGATCGGAGCGAGCAGTCCGCCCAACACGGGCAACTCGACGTGCCCGACGCGTCGAATCGCCTGGGTCAACGTGACCACTCCGTCACCTGCGATGTTGAAAGTTCCCGGCTTCCCACGCAACGTCACATGCTCCATTGCCGCGAGCGCGTCCTCTTCGTGCAGAAATTGCAATCTCGGCTGGTAGCCGATGACCGTGGGGACCACCGGGAGCGAAAGATAGGAACTCATCCTGGTGTTGATTCGCGGACCGAGCAACGCCTGCAGTCGCATGAT
>NZ_BAFB01000039.1 GCF_000248075.1 Gordonia otitidis NBRC 100426
GGTCGACTGATGTCAGCGCGCAGGCAGACGGTGACGCAGCGTCGTCGGCAAGCAGTACTCTCAGCGGCGGCGCTCGTGGTGATCGGGCTCGTCGTGGTTGCCACGTGGTTGATCAACGGGTCGTCCGACAACTCCACATCCACCCCGACGGCACGTCCCGGCGCCTTGAGCGCGGCCGCCGCGTCGACGTCGGTTCCGCCACGGGTGACGAAGACGCTGGCACGCATCGACGCGGGCACGTGGCCGCCGGCCGATGCGCCCGGCACGAAGGGCGGCACCAACTTCGGCAACTACGAGGGACGTCTGCCCACGAAGGCGGCGTCGGGCAAGCGGATCACCTACACGGAGTGGGACGTCAATCGTCGCGAACCGGGCAGGAGTCGCGACGCCGAACGTATCGTGACCGGCAGCGATGGATCGGCGTGGTACACCGCCGATCACTACAACACCTTCGTCCGAATCCGAGGTCCCAACCCATGACGCGCGACGACAGCCCCGGCGGCAGCCGACAAGGGCCCGCCATCTCGCTGAGCGAATTCCTCGAATCCGCCGGAAACGACGGCCCCGCTGTCGGGTTGTGGGTCGGACATCGGCCACCGCTCGCTCCCGTGGGTATCGAGTTCCGCGAGATCAGTGGTCGGGCGATGACAACGCTCGACGGCCTGTACGACACCTACGCGCGGGCCTGGGATTTCCCCGACTACTTCGGCCGCAACAGGGATGCGTTCGACGAATGCATGCGCGAACTCGATGAGAGCGGCATCGAGAACGATTCCGCGGTACCTGCGGGCTACCTCACCGCCATAGTCGACGCCGATCGGACACTCGGCGACGATCCCGAGGCATTCGAGTGGTTCGCTCGATCGCAGCTGCGCTACCGGGAGCACTACCGCGACGTCGCGGTGCCCCGCGGAATCTTCGCCGTGCTGCTCGAGACGTCGGAGAGCAGGCGACACGACCTGATCGCCCGGTGGCGTCGCGCGGGTGTGGCCGTCGCAACCGTCGCCACCGACCATCGACGCTGACGCGCCTCACGCCTGCGGCACCTCGTCGACGACGGCCGGTTGCCTCAACAGGACGACACGATCACAGGCGTGCAATTGCCGGTGTGTGCAATTGCCGGTGTGTTGGATTGCCGGTGTGTGCAATTGCCGGTGTGTGGATTTGCTTGGTACGCCACGGCACAGCGGGTTACGTTGGCAACGAGTCCCGCAACCGGTCGGGGCCGATACAAGGAGTCGATCATGACCATTCTCGCTGCAACCGAGGTACTCGCCCGATCGACGACGACAACGAGCGTCGGCTGGATCGGCTACGTCATCATCGGCGCAATCGCCGGCTGGATCGCCGGGAAGATCGTCAAGGGTAGCGGCTCCGGCATCCTGATGAACATCGTGATCGGGATCGTCGGTGCGCTGATCGGTGGTTTCCTACTCAGCTTCTTCGTCGACACCGCATCCGGCGGCTGGTGGTTCACACTCTTCACCGCGGTGCTCGGCGCCGTCATCCTGCTGTGGATCGTGGGACTGGTGCAGAGCAGACGCTAATCAAAGAGCAGACGCTGACATCGTCGTCGACGCCGAACCTACGCCGAGTCATCTACGCCGGGCCTGTGATGCAGGCCCGGCGTTCTGCTACTCCCGCCTGAGTCTCAGGCTGGCGCGAGCTGTACCACGCCGGGGTGACCGTCGAGGTAGTGCTTGGTGAAGGTGCAGACCGGTCGGAGTTGCGCACCCTGGCTCCGGGCGAAGCCGATCACACTGCGTGTGAGACCCGTTCCGAGTCCGTGGCCGGTGTACTCGTCGTAGAGCACGGTGTGCAGCACGGTCAGCGTCGTCTGGCCGTCGACTGTCTCGGTCGAGTAGCCGAGGACGCCGACCAGGTCGCCCGCGACCCACAGTTCGAATCGGTCCCGGGTCGGGTTGTGCACGACCTGCGCGATCTGTTGCAGTATCGATCGCGCCGATTGTGTCGGCCGTTGATGATTCTTCCGGTGCATGCCTCGTCCATCCCCTTCCAGGTTTCGTTCGCAGCGTCTGCGCAGCTCACGACGCTGCGTCCGGTTCCCCTCCGGGCACCACTGTATGTGATCGCAGTCACATCGTAACCTGCGGAACCGTAGGTTCGCCGACTTTGAGCCGACATCGTCGTAATCGTGACGGCGCCCCCCACGACCGTTCACCAGGGATTCATCGTTCCGTGATGTACGCCGCGCGCTCGTAGGCCCACATCACGACGCCGCCACTCCGACGGCCCGCCGGTATCCGCGCATCGCGCAGAACACCAAGAATCAACGCGAATCCTGCAGCCCAGCCGAGGGTCAGACACACCGGCGCCACTACAAGCAGGTGAAGAAGACGATCGGCGATCCCACCGCGAAGAACAGGAGTCCACTACGGGTTGCGGACCCGATGCCCCTCCGAGTGAGCACCGCGAACGCCGTGGATCGGGTCACCGATGTCCGTAGCGGCGGCGCATCGACCAGTCCGGCGAGCTCCGCGGCCGCGGTCATCGGGCAACTTCCTCAGCAGCAGAACGGTTCTCGTCCGTTAGTTGGAGGAACACCTCGTCGAGCGAAGGCCGACGGAGCGCGATATCGAACACCGCAAGCCCCTCACTGCACAGCGTCGATGCGACCGCGACGACCGTGTCGAGTTCACCCGGCGCCCCGACGACGAGGACGGGCCTCGGTTCCGCCGAGGTCGGCGCGTCGAGGAAAACGTGATCGCGCAGCGCGCCGCGGGCCAGCGAAACATCCCCGGCGTCGAGCAGAGTGATCTCGCAGATGGCCGATCCCGCTTGATGTTTGAGTTGTTCTGGCGTGCCGCGCGCGACCACTGTGCCCGGTTTCGTGACCGACGGGCGTCGAGCCAGTACAGTGAGGAACGCACGACAACCGAATCAACGCGGGGGCTCTCACGTGACCGAGGGCTGAGATGGCGGCAGGCGGCCGCCGACCGCATGAACCTGTCCGGGTAATGCCGGCGTAGGGAGAATCTCATGGGCACACCTGTATCCACGCACACCGTCGACACCGACATCCTGACCACCGGCCCGATCGTGGGCAGCACCAAGCACTACCTCTCCGTCGGCGACCTCCGTGTCCCACAACGACGCATCGCTCTCACCAACGGCGAACACCTCGACGTCTACGACACCTCTGGCCCGTACACCGACGACACAGCAATGATCGACGTCGAGGCAGGACTCGCACGCACACGCGACGAGTGGCAGCGGCCCGAGCCGGTCGACGGGGCGTCGACGCAGCTGGCCTGGGCACGGGCCGGAATCATCACCGACGAGATGCGATTCATCGCCGCCCGGGAGGGCGTCGATGTCGAGTTGGTGCGTACCGAGGTTGCGGCGGGTCGAGCGGTCATACCCGCCAACCATCGCCATCCCGAATCCGAACCGATGATCATCGGCAAGGCATTCGCGGTGAAAGTCAATGCGAACATCGGGAATTCGGCAGTCACCAGTTCCATCGCAGAAGAAGTCGAGAAGATGGTGTGGGCGACTCGCTGGGGTGCCGACACCATCATGGATCTGTCGACCGGCGACGACATCCACCTCACCCGCGAGTGGATCATGCGCAACTCCCCCGTCCCGGTCGGTACCGTCCCGATCTACCAGGCACTGGAAAAGGTCAAGGGTGATCCGACCAAGCTGACGTGGGAGATCTACCGCGACACGGTGATCGAGCAGGCCGAGCAAGGCGTCGACTACATGACGGTGCATGCGGGCGTGCTTCTCCGCTACGTCCCACTGACCGCGCGTCGGGTCACCGGAATCGTCTCGCGGGGCGGTTCGATCATGGCCGCATGGTGCCTGGCCCACCACGAGGAATCGTTCCTGTACACGCATTTCGACGAGCTGTGCGAGATCTTCCGCCGCTACGACATCACCTTCTCGCTCGGCGACGGACTGCGGCCGGGGTCCATCGCCGACGCCAACGACGAAGCGCAGTTCGCCGAGCTACGTACCCTCGGGGAACTGACAGGGATCGCGAAATCCCATGGCGTGCAAGTGATGATCGAGGGCCCGGGCCACATTCCGATGCACAAGATCGTCGAGAACGTCCGTCTCGAAGAAGAACTCTGCGAGGAGGCCCCGTTCTACACTCTGGGTCCGCTCGCGACCGACATCGCACCCGCCTACGACCACATCACGTCAGCGATCGGCGCCGCCATGATCGCACAGGCCGGAACGGCGATGCTCTGCTACGTCACGCCGAAAGAACACCTCGGCCTGCCCGATCGAGATGATGTGAAAGTCGGTGTGATCACCTACAAGATCGCAGCACACTCCGCCGACCTGGCGAAGGGACACCCACGCGCACAGGAACGCGACGACGCACTGAGCAAGGCGCGCTTCGAGTTTCGGTGGACCGACCAGTTCAATCTCGCACTCGACCCGGATACGGCACGCGATTACCACGACGAAACGCTGCCCGCCGAACCCGCGAAGACCGCGCACTTCTGCTCGATGTGTGGTCCGAAGTTCTGCTCGATGCGCATCTCCGCCGACGTACGGGCCTATGCCGAGGAACACAATCTGGTGACGGCAGAAGACATCGAAAGGCGACTCGAACAGGAAATGGCTACGAAGTCAGCCGAGTTCGCAGAAGCTGGGAACCGTGTCTATCTGCCGATCGACGCCGCATCGGGAGCGCCGGGCAGATCATGACAGCACCACTGCTGCCCACCGCGGCGCCGGGTGTCGCACCGGTTCGCGTCATGACCATTGCCGGATCGGATTCCGGCGGTGGTGCCGGGATCCAAGCCGACCTGCGCACATTCGCATTGCTGGGTCTGCACGGTCTCGTCGCCGTCACGGCCGTGACCGTACAGAACTCGGTCGGCGTCAGCGGCTTTCAGGAGATCGAGCCCGATGTCGTCGCCGCCCAGGTGCGCAGCGTGGTCACCGACATCGGTACCAGCGCCACCAAGACCGGCATGCTGGCCTCGGGAGCCATCATCGACGCCGTTGCCGACGTCTGCAACGAGGTCGGAATCGGGAGCAGCGGACACACACCTCTGGTCGTCGATCCGGTCTGCGCGTCGATGCACGGCGATCAACTACTGGCCGACGACGCACTGGATGTGTTGCGCAACCGCCTCTTTCCACTGGCAACGGTCGTCACACCCAACCTCGACGAGGTACGGCTCTTGACCGGCATCGACGTCGTCGACGAACAGTCGCAACGCAAGGCAGCTCGCGAACTGCACGCGCTCGGACCGCAGTGGGCGCTTGTCAAGGGCGGCCACCTGCGTTCCAGCGCGAGCAGCCCCGATCTTCTCTTCGACGGCACCGATTTCCTCGAGTTCTCCGGAGCACGCGTCGACACCCCGCACGATCACGGAGCCGGCGACACCCTGGCAGCGGCCATGGCGTGCGCGCTCGCACACGGACACGAGGTGCCCGGCGCCGTCGACTTCGCGAAACAGTGGGTCACCCGGGGCCTGAGCTCTGCCTACCCGCTCGGCTCAGGACACGGCCCGGTCAATCCGCTGTGGCGGGTCGATTCGAGCGAGAACACTGCGCGTGCATGACGTGACGTCGCGGTCACGGAGGATGTCGCGGACGAATAACAGTCCGCACCATCCCTCGATGAACATCGCAACACGCGCCGTAGGGTGAAACCCATGGGCTGGACGTATCTCATGGACATGGACGGCGTGCTGACGAACGAGGAACACCTCGTACCCGGTGCAGACGAGTTCATCGCGGAATTGCGCAGCAAGGGTATTCCGTTCTCCGTCCTCACCAACAACTCGATACGGACGGCACGCGACCAACACGCCAGGTTGCTGCAGATCGGGCTCGACATTCCCGAGGAATCGATCTGGACGTCGGGAATGGCGACCGCCGACTTCCTCGCGTCACAGGACCAGGGCGACACCGCGTTCGTCATCGGCGAATCGGGCCTCACCACGCCGCTGTACGAGAAGGGTTTCGTTACCACCGAAACCAACCCCGACTACGTGGTCCTGGGCGAAACCCGCATGTACTCGTTCGAGGCGATCACCACTGCGATCCGGATGATCGAACGCGGCGCGAAGTTCATCGCCACCAACCCGGACGTCACGGGGCCGTCGCATGACGGTTCCATCCCGGCGACGGGCGCCGTGGCCGCGATGATCTCGAAGGCGACCGGCCGTGAGCCGTACTACGTGGGCAAGCCCAACCCCATCATGATGCGGTCGGCACTCCGGCGTCTCGGTGCTCATTCGGAGAACACCCTCATGATCGGCGACCGGATGGACACCGACATCATCGCGGGCCTCGAATCGGGTATGCGGACCATTCTCGTGCTCACCGGGATCTCCAGCCGGGGGTCCGTCGAAAAATATCCCTACCGCCCGACCCTCATCCGCGAGTCGGTCAACGATCTCGTCGGCCACACCGGCGATCCCTTCGACGAGGCCGACACGCAGGACACGGCTGG
>NZ_BAFB01000038.1 GCF_000248075.1 Gordonia otitidis NBRC 100426
CCAGTATGGCAGGAAATTGTCGGATGTTGGCTTTGGTGCCACTGGTGGCTGAATCTGCGCGCACGGATGATTTCGGACATGACATTCTCAGAGATCCTGCTCCTGGTGCTCGTCATCCTGGTCTTCGTGACTCCTGCGGTCTGGGCCGTGGTCCGCGTTCACTGGGATCGCGAGCTTCCGGTCATTCCTTTCGGTTTCGACCACGCGGGCGGACACATCGACGGTATGGGCGGATCGACGACGCGGTCGAGCGGCGCCGACACAGAGCGCATCGCGGACGAGTTGTCAGTTCTCTACCTGCATCGACGAGACTGCGCGTGAACGTTTCCGACACGGACATGAGCGCCGCGCCCATGAAAGCCGCCGTGATTGTTAGGTTGGAGACGCATCGGGCACATGCGTCGGAGACACACGCAACACACGCTCGGGAGAACTCGTGAGGGAGGGGCGCGTCGGTGGTGTCACGAGGACGAATGGTTGCCCTCGTCGCCGCCCTCGTCGTCTTCGCGCTACTGACCACGGCGTCGACGCTGCCTCGTGTCGCCGATGTCGCGGTGTATGCGACACCGGCTGCGACGGCACAGGTCGTCGACACCCCTTCTTCCCCCGCGATCGCCCTGAGCAGCAAGCTGTTCCGTCGTTCGAATGATGCCGTGGTGGTCACGGATTCGGCCACGCCGGAAGAGTGGACGCAGGTCTCCGACGTCGCGGCTGCGCGACACGTGCCGGTTTTCGCCACGCGACCGGCAACGGGTTCGGCCGTCGACGGCGAACTCCGGCGACTCGGTGTGCGAACCGCGTGGGTCGTCGGTACCGGCGCGACCGGCCTCCATACGGCGACGCGCCCGGCGGACCTCGGCCGGGTGCAGGGCAACCGGCCGCCGAGCGGACCGCGTCCGGTCGTGCTCGTAGCCGGGCAGCCCGACCGAGACCTGGTCGCCACGGCCGGGGCCGGTGGAACGCGGCTCGTCGACGTTCCGGTGCCCGACCCGCGTGCGAGCAGCGACTCGGTGCGTGCGCTGCGTGAGACGCGCGGCGCGGTGCCTGTGCTCGCACTCGGCCGGACTTTCGGCGACACCGCCGAATTGGCGCGCAACGTCGAGCAGGCGATCACGGTTCCGGAGGTACCCGGGGGTGGTCAACTCGTCGCGGCCGGCCGACGGATGGTGGCACTGTACGGATCACCGGGTTCGCCGTCGCTGGGGCCGCTCGGCCGCCAGGATCTGAATGCGACGATTGCTCGCGTCAAGGGCATTGCCGCCCAGTATCAGCGCGTGAGTCGCGAGAAGGTGGTGCCCGCCTTCGAGATCATCGTGACCGTGGCGTCGGCATCGCCGGGAGATGGCGGTGCGTACACGTCGATGATCGACCCCGCCGAGGTCAGGCCGTGGGTCGAAGCCGCGGGGCGGGCAGGTGTCTATGTGACCCTCGATCTACAACCCGGCAGGATGGACTTCCTCACCCAGGCCAAGCGATACGCCGACCTCCTCGCGATGCCCCATGTGGGTCTCGCACTCGATCCGGAGTGGCGGCTCAAGCCCGATCAGGTGCATCTGACCCAGATCGGTTCTGTCAGTGCCGGCGAGGTGAACACGACATCGGAGTGGCTCGCGCGCCTGACGCGTGAGCGCCGGTTGCCGCAGAAACTGTTCGTGCTGCACGAGTTCGACACCGACATGCTCGCGAACCGCGGACAGATCGTGACAACGCATCCAGAACTGCAGACCGTGATCCATGCTGACGGACACGGCATTCCTTCGGTGAAGATGGACACCTGGAATCGTATTCTCGTCGACCTGCCGCCGAATGTCGCGATGGGGTGGAAGAACTTCTACACCGAGGACACCCCGATGCTCACCCCGGCACAGACAATGAAGGTGAAACCCACACCCTTCTTCGTGTCGTTTCAATGATCGTTCTCCGCGTGCGTACGAATCGTGACGCGATGACTCACATTTTGTGACGGGATGCCCAGAAGCAGACACTGTCCTGCTTCCGCGGGTTACAGTAAAACTGCAAATCGATGAACCCAGATTCCGTGCCGCGCGTCGCGTGTCGATGTGAGGTGTCTTCAGCCTGACCCAACTACGGTCGGGCCGCCGCTGCATGCCATCGACGTGGCTGCGAAGGTGCTCTGAAAGTGGTTGTACGGCAGATGATCTCGGATGAGAGCGCATCTGTGTCGGCGTGTCACGCAGATGGACAACCGCACGAAACGGTCGCTAGCCTCAGCGGCATGTGTGGTCAAGAAAACAGCGGCGGACGAATTGTCGTACGCAATGTGAAGATTTTCGACGGTTTCTCTGATTCTATTTCGGGTCCTTCTGACGTTGTCATCGAAGGAAGTCGCATCAGCGCAATCTCGTCGAATCCCGTGGGTGAGATACCGGGACGTTCGACCCTTGTGATCGACGGCTCGGGTCGTTTCCTCATGCCGGGCATGACCGACGCTCACGTGCACCTGATGGGAAACGCGAACAACTATCTCGATTTCGTGATGGGTGCAACGGGGCTCCTTTTCGGGAACACCATTGCCGAAGCGCGACGGATGCTGCTGCGCGGATTCACCACCGTTCGTGACATGGGCGGCGATACCGCACCGGTCAAGACTCTCATCGACAAGGGTGAGTTCGAGGGGCCGCGGATCTATCCGAGCCAGGCGATGATCTCGCAGACGTCGGGGCACGGCGACTTCGCCTTCGTCTATGAAACCCCCTATGAGTTCGACGGCGGCCCGAGTCGCACGGATTCGATCGGCTTCACCCGGGTTGCCGACGGCGTGAGCCACGTGTTGACGGCGGTGCGCGAACAGCTTCGCAAGGGGGCTTCGCAGATCAAGCTCACCATCGGCGGCGGCGCGGCGTCGATGTACGACCCCCTGTACACGCTGCAGTTCACTCCGGAGGAGATGCGGGCCGCGGTGCAGGCCGCCGAGGACTACGGCACGTATGTCGCGACCCACGTGTACACCGTCGCAGGCATCCGACGGGCCATCGACGCCGGAGTTCGCTCGATCGAGCACGGTCACCTCGCCGACGAACAGACCGTGGCCCTCATCGGCGAAAAGGGGCTGTGGTTGTCGATGCAACCCTTCTTCGAACACGACCACAGCTACCCCGACGCGAACCGTGCGGAGAAGAACCGCGAGATCTGCAACGGGACGAGCAACGTCTACGAGTGGGCGAAGAAGTACGGCGTGAAGACCGCGTGGGGCACGGATCTGCTCCTCGAGCCGGAATCAGCACCCCGACAGAGCGAGATGGCCGCACGCCTCGGTGAGTTCTACTCCAATGTCGATGCTCTCAAGATGCTCACCTCGGGCAACGCGGAGCTGTTTGCGATGTCGGGCGAGCGTGACCCCTACGGTTCGGCACCTCTCGGTGTCGTGAAGGAAGGCGCGTGGGCGGACCTGATCGTCGTCGACGGCGACCCGATCGCCGACATCTCACTCATCTCGGATCCGGCGAAGAACTTCTCGCTGATCATGAAGGACGGCCGGGTGGTCAAGAACACGCTGCCCGTCGATGATCCGACCGCTGCGGCGAAGTGAGTCGGCGACATGTCTGAGTCAGCGCACGACGCCAGGTTGTCGCCGGACGATCCGGCAACGGCTCCGATCGCGGTCCAGAGTGCGCCCGACGGCGATGTACTCGTCCGGGCGGAGGGGATAGGGGTACGGGCATCGTGGGGGCCGATCTACGGTCCGACCGACGTCACCATCCGCGAGGGCGGACTCACGGTGTTGGTCGGGTCCGGAGGTCGCGGCCGCACTGCGCTGCTGCTCACCCTCGGTGGCCGGATGCGGCCGTCGTCGGGAAAACTGCACGCCTTCGGGAAGACGAACAATGCCCAGTACCTGTTCTCCCGAGCCGCGATCGCCTGGATCGACGAGGTCGACGGTATCGAGCAGACCATCCGGGTCCGCGACGTCATCACCGAGCAGATCCGTTGGGCGGCAAAGTGGTACAAGTGGGTGCCCCGAGCAACCCCTGCCGACATGGAGCGCATCTGTCGGCCCGTGTTCGGACCGTACTCGCTTCCGGACATCGACGACTTCGTCGAGGAGCTCCCGGAGTTCACCGCCGCGCTGCTGCGCATCGCGGTGGCGAACATCCGCCGGCCACCATTGCTCGTGGTGGGCGGCGTCGACAGGCTCACCAGGATCGACAGCGCCCAGAAACTCATCGACCGTCTCGCCGCTCTGGGCGAGACCCAGACGGTCGTCACCGCAGACGTGAACGGCACTTTTCCCGGTGCTCGCGTGCGTGACGTCATCGATGTACACAACCTGACCGACCACGAGTTCGTCGAACTCGAGACCGAGGACCGTACCTGATGCTCGCTGCATTTTCCCCCGGTAGCGATTTCAAACGCTATTACCGCGGCCGGATGCCACGCCTGGCGCTCATCGTCATCATCCTGATGCCGCTCATGTACGGCGCGCTGTACCTGTGGGCCTTCTGGAATCCGTTCAATGCCGTCGACAAGATCCCGGTGGCGCTGGTCAACGCCGACGTCGGCACCACGGTGCAGGGAAACAAACTCGACGCGGGAGCCCAGGTCGCGCAGGGGTTGATCGACTCCAAACAGCTGGATCTGCATGAGGTCTCAGAGAAAGAGGCCGCTGAGGGCGTGCGCGACGGCAAGTACTACTTCTCGATCACGTTGCCGAAGGACTTCAGTGAGTCGGTCGCCTCTCCCACGGGCGACAATCCGCACTCTGCACGACTGATCTTCACCTACAACGATGCGAACAACTATCTGTCCACGGTGATGGGACAGGACGCGGCACAGCAGGTGGTGAACAAGGTGAGCGCCCAGGTCGGTGCGCAGACCTTCGACATCGTGCTGAGCGACGTCAGCAAATTGATTCCCAAACTCAAAGAGGCCCAGGCCGGTGTCAACCAACTGAATGCGGGTATGAAGACCGCCAACTCCGGCGCACATGAGCTCTCGACCAATCTCGTCACGGCGAAGAACGGTGCGGGCAACTCGCCGGCGGACTCAATCAGCTCGACTCCGCGGTCACCAGCGCGACCGATCCCATTCTCGCGGCGCTCGACAACTCCGGTGGTACCGGTATCTCGTCGGCAGAGTTGGCCGCGGCCGCGAATCGCCTCGGCACCAACACGCAGACCGTGTCGACCCAATTGGTCAACGCTGCGACGACACAGTCTCAGGCGAGCCGAGCCCTCGACGGCGTTGTTGCCCAACTGCAGATGAGTGGTGACCCGAACCTGAGAGCACTCGCGGGCGCGTTGTCGCCGGCACAGACCTACTTGCGGACCGAAGGACTGGGGCCCGACGCGAACAACCAGCTCACCCAGGTCAAATCCGACGCCGTACTCCTCTCGGGGCAGATGAACAATCCGCAGAGTCCCGTGCGGCAGGCGCTCTCGCTACTAGAGAGTGGTCAGCTCCGTAACGACGTGATCGCAGCGCGGACTGCGGCAAACGAGCTCAGCAGTGGTGCCGATCAACTGAGTTCCGGGCTGGTGGAACTGAGTGACGGTGCCGACCAATTGGCCTCCGGCACAACGCAGCTCGCGGCAGGCACACAACAGCTCGCCGGCAAGGTCAACGACGGGGTCAAGGAGATCCCAAAATGGTCGGAGAAACAGAAGGAGGAGTTCGCGAACGCATTGTCGCAGCCCGTCGCGCTGCACGAGAACACCCTGAACGAGGCCAAGACATTCGGTACCGGCTTCACCCCGTTCTTCTTCGGCCTGGCGCTGTTCGTCGGAAGCATCATCG
>NZ_BAFB01000037.1 GCF_000248075.1 Gordonia otitidis NBRC 100426
CCACACGTTCGGTAGTGGTTTGGTGCAGAAGGGCATCACATTGGATGCGGTGTCGAAGCTGATGGGGCATTCGTCGGTGTTGGTGACTCAGCGGTATGCGTCGGCGGCTGAATCTCAGTGGGATGCGGTGCGTAACGCTCTCGGGTAGTGGTGCTCTACGAGTACTTCGGTGCGGAGAAGTTCTACTCCGGCAAGGAGAACTCGTGCAGCGTCAAGATAAACATGCACAAGGCTGCGACCAGCAGTTCGGGTGTTCTAGCTGTGTGAATCGCGCTCCGGCCATGGGCCGTCTAGCTGAACCTCTGCGGTCTGGAATGTCTCTGACAGGGGTGGCCTGTCATGTCCACTCGATAGTGTTCGTCGGGTCGGTAACGCACGGCAAGTCCCCTCACCAATCGTTCGAGGCGTGGACCCTGCAACCGATCAACCCTCACAGTCGGCAGGGGTTAATCCTGCCCTAAACCCTTTGGAGTGCAAACACTTTGACGAACATTGACTGGCTCACTGTTGCTGAGGCCGCGCAGGAGGCGAAGGTCTCTGAGAAGACGATTCGGCGTTGGTATCGCTCGGGCCGTTTGCAGGCGGATCGGTTGACGCCGAGGACGATCCGGATTCGGCGTTGCGAGTTGGCGGCTATGGCTGGGGCTGCGGCGTGAGCTACGCCGAGGACGCGCAAGCGTTCGGGGATCACATTCGTCACGGCGGTGACTGGCGGTATGCGCTGTTGGTCGCGCGGTGGGTACAACCACGAACCGGAGGACGACGCGCTACTGCGCAGAACTGCGCGGTAAAGGTGTCAGCACGTGAGTTCGCGGAGACGGCTTCGGTTGGTGACCGCACAGTCATGGCGTACCTGAAGGCGTGGAACGAAGGCGCACGCCGTGGACTGGTCCCCAACTCGGAGACTATCGACGCTGGCGAAGACATTTCAGTCGACGGGCTAGACGTAGAGCAGTGGTCCGACTGCTATCGCGCGGTCAATACGACTAAAGGTAAGCGCGAGCCTATGAGCGGTAGTTCTGCAAACGGGATTCCGAGGGTAGGCGGCATCGAGTACTGGAAGACGCTCTACTACGAGGCTCACGCTGACGCTGAGGACCTGCGTCGTGAAGTCGAACACTTGCGCACTGGTGGCGGCGGGGACTGGGCAGCGAACCTATTTGCTGCTGTCGGAGAAGCACGCCAGGAGAGTGTGTTTAAGGCGCTCACGAAGGTGTTGCATCCCGATGTGGGTGGCGATGATGCGCTTATGCAGGCGTTGAACGACGCTCGGGTGGCGGCGTGATGTTCACCGATCTAGGCACCCCCGTAATCACCGCTGAAACCCGTTCTGACGGCCTGCACGACATTGTGTTGCGGGTCGTCCTAGACGGCGGATATGTGGACGCTGGGGAGGCTGAGGAGGAGGCCGCTGCGTGGCGGATCGCACTGCACGAGGAGGCGGCAAGCTAATGGCTACACGTAAGAAGAGTCCGGTCCTCGAATGGCGGGCGGCGTTCGGTCAATCCGGCGCCCCCGGCCCGGTCCGCAATATCATGCTCGCGCTCGCAGATTTTGCCGACAACACCAGTCTCGAAGCATGGCCCAGTGAGCAGAGGCTAGCCGAGATTGCGGGTGTGACGACTCGGACGGTACGGCGCAATATCGCGGAGGCCAAGGGGAAGGGTTGGGTGGTCCAGGTCCGCAAGGGCACTCAGGGTAGGCGTGGTGAGCCGGGTCGGACGAACCGGTATCGGTTGACTGTTGGTGAGTCGTGGCGAACGGAATCACCGGACATTGATGACGGAATGA